>NZ_JASCYH010000040.1:0-20688 GCF_030011715.1 Gulosibacter sediminis
CGGGCCCAATCGGGCCCGGCGCTTCGTCGTTCTTCGTCACATCGTCACACGGAGTCATAACCCAACTAGAAGCGTGGAAGAACCCCTAGTTTGGTTGGCATGCCGATCCCGTTCTCCTACGAGCTCTTCCCGCCGCGCTCCGCTTCGGTCGCGGCGCGGATGCCGGAGATCGCGCGGACGCTCGGCGAAACGCATCCGGACTTCATCTCGGTGACCTTCGGGGCCGGTGGCTCGTCGCGCGACGCGTCGCTCGACGTGCTCCAGCTCATCCGCGATGAGACGACGGCGCGCCCGCTGGCGCACCTCACCTGCGTCGGCTCGTCAATGGACGAGGCGAGCGAACTCATTGGCGAGTTTCTCGACCACGGCATCCTCGACTTTCTTGCCCTGCGCGGCGACCCGCCCGCGGGGCGCAGCGAGGCCGACGACTTTCTCGGCGACCTGCGCACCGGCGCCGAACTGGCCCAGCTCATCGAGGGCGTGCGCCAGCAGCACCTGCCGCGCGAGCTCGGCCCGATCGCCGGACGCTGGCACGTGCGCACCCCGCAGCTCGGCGTCACGGCCGTCGCGGCGTACCCGAACGGCCACCCGCAGTCGCGCTCGATCGAGCAGGACTACGACACGCTGCTCGCCAAGGAAGCCGCGGGCGCGACGCTTGCGATCACGCAGCTGTTCTTCGAGGTCGACGACTACGTCGCCTTCGTCGAGGGAGCCCGCGCGCACGGCGTGACCATTCCCATCCGCCCCGGCATCATGGCGATCACCTCGCTGCCGCGACTCGAGCGAATGTCGCAGCTCGCGGGGGAGGAGGTGCCAGATCGCTGGCGCCGTTCACTCGCGGCCTGCCGCAGTGACGAAGCCCGCCGCGAGCTCGGCATTGCCCACGCCACCGGCATGTGTCACGACCTCATCGACTATGGCGAGGCGGGCCTCCACATCTACAGCCACAATCGCATCGACGAACCGCTCGAGCTCCTACGCCGAGTTGGCCTCGTTGACCGCACCGAGACCGCGCCTCACGCGCGGCGAGTGACGTCGGCGGCCTAGCCGCCCACGAAAGGAAACCATGACCATCGAATTCCCCGCCGGCACCGTGCTCGGCTACCCCCGCATCGGCCGCCACCGCGAGCTCAAGCGCGCCGTCGAGTCGTACTGGAACGGTGTCAGCGATGCCGCCGCGCTCGCCGAAGCCCGCGCCGGGGTGCGGGCCGCCGCACGCTCGGCCCTCGAGGCCGCCGGGCTCAGCCGTGACAATGCTTCGATTCCCGAGGCCGACGCGAGCTACGACCACGTGCTCGACACGCTGGTCACCGTCGGCGCCGTGCCCGCGCGCTTTGCCGACGTCGCTGAGCTTGAGGACCAGGACCTCACCTTCGTGCTCGCCCGCGGCGACGCCGAGCACCCGGCACTCGAGATGACGAAGTGGTTCGACACGAACTACCACTACCTCGTGCCCGAGATCGGCCCCGAGACGACGTTCTCCTACCGCAGCCACGAGCGCGCTGACCAGGTGCGTGAGGCGATCGCTGCCGGCTACTCGACCCGCCCGACGCTGGTCGGCCCCGTGACCTTCCTGGCGCTCGCGAAGCCGAGCGACGATGCGCCGGCGGGCTTCGCTCCGCTCGACCGCCTCGACGAGGTACTCGACACCTACGTCGAGGTGCTCGCCGACCTGCGTGCGGCTGGCGCGCAGTGGGTGCAGCTCGACGAGTCAGCCCTCGTGAGCGAGGTGCTCGGTGTCTCGCAGACCGAGCTGGTGGATGCGGCGGCGCGGGCCTACGAGCGCCTCGCGCAGGCGGAGCACCGCCCCGCCATGTTCGTGCAGACAAGCTATGCGGCCTTGCCGGATGCGGCCTTCGGTGCGCTGGCGAAGGCTGGCGTCGAGGCGATCGGCATCGACCTCGTGCGGGGCGCGGCCCCCACAAACGTCGCCGAATTCCCCGGTGTGCGCGTCGTCGCCGGCGTCATCGACGGTCACAACATTTGGCGGGGCGACCTCGCCGCCGCCTTCGACAAGCTCACCGTGCTCGCCGAGCGCGGTGTGCTCGTGAGTGCGAGCACCTCGACCTCGCTCATTCACGTGCCGCACACCCTCGTGGACGAGACGGAGCTCGACGCGCAACTGCGCAACTGGCTCGCTTTCGCGGACGAGAAGTCGCAGCAGATCGCGACGCTCGCCCGCGGACTCACCGACGGTCGCGAGGCGATCAACGCCGAGCTCGCGGCCGCGACCGAGGCCCTCGCCGAGCGCGCGCGGGCTGCCGGCGTGTGCGTCCCGGAGGTGCGCGAGCGCGCCGCGAGCGACATCGAACTCTCCCGCGGCGACGGGGATGCCCGCGCCGAAGCACAGCGGGCGGCCCTCGGGCTGCCGGTGCTGCCGACCACGACGATTGGCTCGTTCCCTCAGACCGGCGAAATTCGCCGCGCCCGCCGGGCCTTCGGCAGGGGCGAAATCACCGAGGCGCAGTACGACGAATTCCTGCGCGAGGAGATTCGCCGCGTCATCGAGCTGCAGGAAGAGCTCGGTCTCGATGTGCTCGTGCACGGCGAGCCGGAGCGCAACGATATGGTGCAGTACTTCGCCGAGCACCTCGGCGGTTTCGCTACCACCGCGAACGGCTGGGTGCAGTCGTACGGCTCGCGCTGTACGCGCCCGTCGATTCTCTGGGGCGACGTGCACCGCGACGCACCGATCACGGTCGACTGGACGCGCTACGCGCAGTCGCTCACCGCGAAGCCGGTGAAGGGCATGCTCACGGGCCCGGTCACGATTCTCGCGTGGTCGTTCGTGCGCGACGACCAGCCGCTCGGCGACACGGCCCGCCAGGTCGCGCTTGCGCTGCGTGACGAGGTCGCCGACCTCGAGGCCGCCGGCACCGGCATCATCCAGGTCGACGAGCCCGCCCTGCGCGAGCTGCTGCCGCTGCGGCGCGCCGACCACGCGGCCTACCTGCGCTGGAGTGTCGACGCCTTTCGCCTCTCGACCTCGGTCGCCCGCCCCGAGACCCAGGTGCACACGCACCTCTGCTACTCGGAGTTCGGCGAGATCATCGAGGCGATCGATGGCCTTGACGCCGACGTCACCTCGATCGAGGCCGCGCGCTCGCGCATGGAGGTCGTTGCCGACCTGCACGAGCACGACTATGCCCGCGGAATCGGCCCCGGCGTCTGGGACATTCACTCGCCCCGCGTACCGTCTAAGCAGGAGATCGCGGAGCTACTCGAGCTCGCCCTCGGGGGCATACCGGCTGATCGGCTCTGGGCGAACCCCGACTGCGGCCTGAAGACGCGCGGCTACGACGAAACGGTGGCGTCGCTGCGCAACCTCGTTGCCGCCACCGAGCAGGCCCGCGAGGGCATCAGCCTGCCTGTCGCGTAACTGCGCCGTTAGCGCGAGAACGGGCCGGTCGCAGAGAATTCCGCGACCGGCCCGTTCTCGTGGTGGCTTAGCCCCAGAGATCGGCGAGCAGCTTGTCGAACTCGGGCCAGCTGAACATCTTCGCGGTCTCGCGCGCCGACGGTGAGCCGGCGTCGGGGTTCGCGCCGGCCTCGAGCAGCGCGCGCGCCGACTCGACGTCCTGCTTGAACACGGCGCAGGTCAGCGCGTTCTGGCCGCGGTCGTTCGTGAGCTCGACGTCGGCGCCGCGCTCGAGCAGCATCGACACCGTCGCGGCCGCGTGGTGGTACGCCGCGAGGATGAGCATTGAGTTGCCCTGCGCATCCAGCATGTTCACTGGTGCCCCGGCGTCGAGGAAGGCGGCGAGCGACGCTGCCTGGTTCTGGCGTGCAGCATCGAAGAGCTGGTTCGCCAGCTCGATCGCCTCGGCCGGCACCCCTGCCGTGTTCTCGGATGCCTCGGTCATTAGCGCACCTCGTGCTCGGCGCGGTCGCCCGACCACTCGGTGTGGAACGTGCCGGGGCGGTCGACGCGGCCGTACGTGTGGGCGCCGAAGAAGTCGCGCTGCCCCTGGATGAGCGCGGCAGGCAGGCGCTCGGCGGCGAGCGAGTCGTAGTAGCTCAGCGATGCGCCGAAGACCGGCGCGGGCACGCCCGAGAGCGCCGCGGTCGCGACGACGCGACGCCACGCATCGACGCCGTTCGCCACCTCGCCCGCGAAGTACGGGTCGGCGATGAGCGAGTCGAGCTGCGGGTTTCGGTCGTACGCGTCGGCGATGCGGTTGAGGAAGCGGGCGCGAATGATGCAGCCGGCGCGCCAGATCTTCGCGATCGCGCCGGGGTTCACCTGCCAGCCGTATTCCTGCGCACCCGCGAGAATGAGGTCGAAGCCCTGCGCGTATGCGATGACCTTCGACGAGTAGAGCGCCTGGCGCACCTGCTCGACGAAGTCGCCCGGAATTGGTGCGGGCTCGGGGCGTTTCGTGATGGTCGGGCGCACGGCCTCGCGCTGGGCGACGCGGCCCGAGACGCCGCGGGCGAAGACCGCCTCGCCGATACCCGAGACGGGCACGCCAAGCCCGAGCGCGTTCTGCACCGTCCAGGTGCCGGTGCCCTTCATGCCGGCGCGGTCGACGACGATGTCGACGAACGGCTTGCCAGTGTCGGCGTCGACGTGCCGCAGCACCTCGGCAGTGATCTCGATGAGGTACGACTCGAGGTCGCCTTGGTTCCACTCGGTGAATACGTCGGCGATCTCGGCAGGGGTGAGCCCGGCCACGCCGCGCAGCAGGTCGTAGGCCTCGCCAATGAGCTGCATGTCGGCGTACTCGATGCCGTTATGCACCATCTTCACGAAGTGACCGGCGCCGTCGGTGCCGATGTGCGTGACGCAGGGGGAGCCGTCTTCGGGGGCACGAGCTGCGATCGACTCAAGAATCGGGCCGAGCGTCTCGTATGACTCGGCGGTGCCGCCGGGCATGATCGAGGGGCCGTTGAGCGCGCCCTCCTCGCCGCCGGAGATGCCAGCGCCGACGAAGTGCAGACCCTTTGCGCGCACGGCGGCCTCGCGGCGGATCGTGTCGGTGAACAGCGCGTTGCCGCCGTCGACGATGATGTCGCCCGGCTCGAAGGCCTCGACGAGCTGGTCGATCACTGCATCGGTCGCCGTGCCGGCCTGCACCATGATGATCGCGGTGCGCGGGCGCTGCAGCGAGGCCGCGAACTCATCGACCGTCGACGCCGCGACGAAGCCCGCCTCGGGGTGGTCGGTGACGAGCTTCTCGGTGCGCTCGTGGCTGCGGTTGTAGACCGCGACGGTGTTGCCCTCGCGCGACGCGAGGTTGCGGGCGAGATTCGCGCCCATCACCGCCAAACCGACCACGCCGATGTTTGCGGATGCAGTGGAGTCGTTCATGTTCTACCTCTCGAGGATTTCGCGCCTCCGACCATTATGGTCGGCGACCACGGATGCTGTCTGCGCGTGGCGCCGCGGGTGCGCCGGATGCGCCAGTTAGGCTTTCGGCACCGAGCAAAGGGGGCGCACGTGGCCGGCGAAAACGACGATCGTACGCAGCGGTACAACTGGAATCTGGGCAGCGAAGACGAGGCCGAATCGGCGCAGTCGAACGGCCGGTACGAAGCCGACCCGACGCGGCCGATTCACCGTCAGGAGGCGACGACCGACGAGATCGATCCGGTGCCGCCGACGCAGCGCATGCCCTTGACTTCGACCTCGCAGGAGCAGACCGTGCCAACGCGGGCGTATGACTTCGGCGAAGACCGCGCTGACGCAACGACGGTCTTGCCGCAGCAGCAGGCACCGGAGCGAGCTTCGCATCCGGCGCCGGCCGCGGCCAGTTCGTCCGACTACGTCAAGCAGCCTTACGCGCCCCAGCAGCAGTGGCGCGAGGCACCGGCGGCCCCGTCGATTCCTTCGCCTCGCGACTGGGAGGATGCGCCCTACGGGCCGGGTGGCGGCGCGCGGGTGGCTTCGATCTTCGTCGCGCTCCTTGGCGCCCTGATCGCGGTCGCGCCGGGGATTTTCTCGGCGCTTGCGGTGACGACGGGGCAGGCGAACCTCGTCTCGGAGTGGCTCGGCACGTTTGGTCCGTGGTCGCAACTGGTGGCCAACGGCGTACTCATTATTGCGTGGGCCGTTATCGCTGGTTCGCTCGCGATGGCGGGGCTGGGCGCCGGGCTCGTCGGCGGCCTGATCGTGATTGGCAGCCTCATTGCCAACGCTGTCTACGCCATCTCGGTCGCGGTCTCGGTGACTCCGAGCGACTTCATGCAGAATCTTTCGCTGTTTGCCTCGATGTCGATCGGCGTGGGCACAGCCATGCTGTTCGCCGGCATCGCCGTGCACTTCGCGCGCCGCGGTGGGTTCAAGCGCGCGGTGCGGTACGCGCGAGGCCGGCGCTCCTGAGCTGTCGACGGGCCGCCGCCAGGCTGCTAAGCTTGGTGGCTGTACTTCGGCGAGGGGCGCATCCGTGCCCGTTATCGACGCGGTCGAGTGGCTCACCTTGCGTGGGCGGCCACGAGTTCGTGTTCTCACCGCTGTCACACGAAAGGAAATCTCATGGCTGACGCCACCGACCGCCTCCCGGCGAAGCACCGGACCCAGTTCGGTAAGGGTGCCGCGCGCAAGATCCGCGCCAACAACGAAATCCCGGCCGTCATCTACGGTCACGGCACCGAGCCGAACCACATCACGCTGCCCGGTCACGAGACCATGCTGCTGCTGCGTAAGGCAAACGCGCTCATCGACCTCGACATCGAGGGCACCTCGCAGCTCGCGCTGGTGAAGGACGTTCAGCGCGACCCGGTTCGCCAGATCATCGAGCACGTCGACCTCATCATCGTTCGCCGCGGCGAGCGCGTCGAGGTCGAGGTGCCCGTGCACGCCCTCGGCGAGCCCGCACCGGGCGCTATCGTCATCCAGGACGCCAACACGATCCTGGTGTCGGCTGAGGCGACCCGCATTCCCGAGCGCATCGAGGTCAGCGTCGAGGGCCTCGAGATTGGCACCACCGTCATTGAGAAGGACGTTGCGCTGCCCGAGGGCGTCAAGCTCGTTGATGAGGAGAGCGAGCTCGTCCTCTTCTCGATCCAGGAGCCGCAGGTCGAGGTTGAGCCTGACGAGGACGCCGAGGACGCCGAGGGCGAAGCGGCTGCTGACGAGGACGCCGAGTAGTGGCGTCCGACGCGTGGCTCGTCATCGGTCTCGGGAATCCCGGCGACCGCTATCGAGCCACGCGTCACAACGTCGGCCACATGGTGGTTGACGAACTCGCCGCGCGGGTTGGCGCTACGTTCAAGCGCCACCCGCGGGCGACCGCCCTCGTCGCCGAGGGTCGCACCGAACCCGGCGGGCCGAAGCTCGTGCTCGCGAAGTCAACCGGGTTCATGAACACGTCTGGCGGGCCCATGTCACAGCTCGTCCAGTACTTCGGCATCGACGCCTCGCATGTCGTCGTCGTGCACGACGAACTCGACATCGAGTTCGACAGCGTGCGACTCAAGGGCGGCGGCGGCCATGGCGGCCACAACGGGTTGCGCGACATCTCGTCGGCCATCGGGGCCGACTATCTTCGTGTGCGCGTCGGCATCGGCCGGCCCCCCGGCCGCCAAGACCCGGCCGACTACGTATTGCGCCCCTTCTCAAGCGACGAGCGCGACAACCTGCCGGTGCTCGTGGCCGACGCGGCCGACGCCGTTGAACTGCTCGTGCAGCGTGGCCTCGTCGACGCCCAGCAGGTCGTCCACTCGCGAGGCAAGTAGCGGATGCGCGCCGTCGTCACCCGCTGTCGCTCGGCTCGCGTCGAGGTCGCGGGCGAACTCGTCGGCAAACTCCCGCGCCCCGGGCTGCTCGCACTGGTCGGTGTCACGCACGACGACAACGACGCCGAAGCGGCGAAGCTCGTGCGCAAGATCGCCGAGCTGCGCATCCTCGAGGGCGAACGCAGCGCCGTCGATCTCGACGCGCCCGTGCTTGTGGTGAGCCAATTCACCCTCTACGGCGACGCACGCAAGGGTCGCCGGCCGTCGTGGTCGAACGCCGCACCCGGGCCAGTGTCGGAGCCGCTCATCGACGCCGTCGTCGCCGGCCTTCGCGCGCGCGGCCTGCATGTCGAGACCGGCCGCTTCGGCGCGATGATGCGCGTGCACAGCGACAATGACGGCCCGTTCACGGTGCTCCTAGACACCGCCGAGATCGCCTAGCCACTCGCTGCGCCCACCGACCACCCGCCAACGAGTCAGGACTCCCGCCGATGCGATCAGACAAGCACCGCAGCAGCCTATTCGCGACCCCGGCCACCGTGTTGGCGACCGCGCTCCTGCTCAGCGGCTGCGCCGGCGAAGCTGAGCCCTCGTTCGCCGAGCGTGGGTACCCGACGGCGCCGCCGCAAGAGCTGCCCGAGGCGGCCACCACCGACGCGGATGTTCCCCTTGCCGAACTCGTCGATGCCGACTGGCTCGCGGTGACGGCCGAGCGCACCAGCATCGATCCGCGCGTCGTCGCGGCCTACGCGGGCGCCTCGATCCGTGTCGCGCAAACGACGCCCGGTTGCGGCATCGGCTGGAACACCCTCGCCGGCATTGGCCGAGTCGAGTCGTATCACGGCACGATCTACGGCAGCGAGGTCGCCGACGACGGCAGCATCGCCCCGCCGATCATTGGTATTCCGCTCGACGGCACGAACGGCACCCTCGCGATTCCCGACACCGAGGGCGGCACGCTCGACACCGACACCGAGTGGGATCGCGCGGTCGGGCCGATGCAGTTCATCCCCTCGACCTGGGCGCAGTTCGGGCAGGACGCGAACCTTGACGGCACGGCCGACCCGAATCAGCTCGACGATGCCGTGCTTACGGCGGCCGTCTACCTCTGCGACCGGAGCGGCGAGCTCGTCAGCGACAACGGCTGGAACACCGCGGTTTCGGCGTACAACCTGCCCGTCGAGTACGCGCGCGATGTCGCCGCGTACGCGCGAATGTATGCCGAGTAGTTCGGCGACGGCTGCGGTGCACAGCCGGTGTGGTTAGGATCCAAGCATCCCTTCACTCGGATCGTCTGGCGCGTACCCGCCAGGAAGGACACCAACGATGGCATCCGTAACATTCGATCACGTGTCGCTGCAGTACCCGGGCGGCGAGCGCCCCGCGGTGAGCGACCTCAACCTTGAGATTGAGGACGGCGAGTTTCTCGTCCTCGTCGGCCCCTCCGGCTGTGGCAAGTCCACGACCCTCCGGATGCTCGCGGGGCTCGAGCAGGTCACCTCCGGCTCCGTGCTGATCGGCGGCGACGACGTCACCGAGAAAGACCCGAAGGACCGCGACATCGCGATGGTCTTCCAGAACTACGCGCTCTACCCGCACATGACCGTCGCCGACAACATGGGCTTCGCGCTCAAGCTCGCGGGCACGCCAAAGACCGAGATTCGCCAGCGCGTCGAGGAGGCGGCCGAGTTGCTCGACCTCACCGAGTTTCTCGATCGCAAGCCGAAGGCGCTCTCGGGCGGCCAGCGACAGCGCGTCGCGATGGGCCGCGCGATCGTGCGCTCGCCGCAGGTCTTCTGCATGGACGAGCCGCTGTCGAACCTCGACGCGAAGCTGCGCGTGCAGACCCGCTCGCACATCGCGAGCTTGCAGCGCCGGCTCGGCGTGACGACGGTGTATGTCACCCACGACCAGGTCGAGGCCATGACGATGGGCGACCGCGTCGCCGTGCTCAGCGACGGCGTGTTGCAGCAGGTCGACAGCCCCCGCGAGCTCTATAACCACCCGAACAACGTGTTCGTGGCCGGTTTCGTCGGCTCTCCCGCGATGAACCTCATTGCGACGACGGCCGAGGCCGACGGCTCGGTGCGGCTCGGCGACATTCCCGTGCCGACCCGCGACGGGGTCGTGACCGGCGGGCAGCGCGTGACCGTCGGCATCCGCCCCGAACACCTGCGCTTCTCCGAGTCCGAGGGGTTCGACTTCGAGGTCGACCTTGTCGAGGAACTCGGTTCGGACGCCTACATCTACGGCCGCGCCGCGCTGCCGGGCGAGCCCCTCGTCGTCGCGCGACACGAAGGCGACACACCGCCGAGCAAGGGCGACACGTTCCGCCTCACCGCTCGCAGCGAGCAGTTTCACCTGTTCGACACTGACTCTGGGCAGCGCATCGAACGCGGAGTGTGACGCGCTCGCAAAGATTGCACCGCAGCTGTCGGTACACCGTGCAAGACTGAAGATGGGCTCGTCGCCGACGCCGGGCACCACCATATACAACCGAACACACGCTGAAGAAATGTAAGGGAGCAATTCATGAAGCGAAAGTTCAGTGCGGTCGCGGTCACCGCAGTAGCTGGGTTAGTTCTTGCAGGATGCACTGCTGGGGGTGGCGGCAGCGGCGCCGAAAGTTCGGGCCTCGACTCGCGGGGCCCGATCTCATTCGCGATGGGTTCAAACGACTCAGCGAAGCTCGAGCCGATTATTGAGGCGTGGAACGCCGACCACCCCGACGAGGAAGTCACGCTCGTTGAGTTGCCACAAGAGGCGAACGGGCAGCGCGACACGCTCGTGCAGTCGCTGCAGGCCAAGAGCGGCGACTACGACGTCATGGCGCTCGACGTCACCTGGACCGCCGAGTTCGCGGCCCAGGGCTGGTTGCAGCCGCTCGATGGCGACCTGCAGCTCGACACGTCGAACCTGCTGCCCGCCACCGTCGACTCGGCCACCTACATGGACACGCTGTACGCGGCGCCGCAGAACACGAACGCGCAGCTCATGTTCTACCGCACCGACATCGTGGACGAGGCGCCGGCGACATGGGACGAACTGCTGTCGTACCGCGACGCGGCCGATGCCGAGGACCTCGACCTGCTCATCATGCAGCTGAAGAATTACGAGGGGCTCACGGTGCAGACCACGCAGGCCATCAACTCGTGGGGCGGCTCGGTTGTTGACGCCGATGGCAAGACGCCGACGGTGGACAGCGACGAGGCGAAGGCCGGCATCCAGGCGCTCGCCGACGCGTACGCGAACGGCGACATCCCGAAGGGCGCGAACGGTTACACCGAGGAGCAGACAAACCTCGAGTTCCTCGAGGGAAACGCGGTGTTCGCGTACAACTGGCCGTACATGTACGACACGGCGACGAGCGAGGATTCGTCGCAGGTGAAGGACAAGTTCGACGTTGCCGCGATCGTCGGGCCCGACGGCCCGGGCGCATCCACGCTCGGTGGCTACAACAACGGCATTAACGTCTACTCCGAGAACAAGGCGACGGCGTTCGACTTCGTGCAGTTCATTCTGTCGGAAGAGAACCAGCGTGGCTTCGCCGAGCAGTCGTTCCCGCCGGTGCTCGCGTCGATCTACGAGGACGAGTCGCTGATCGAGCAGTTCCCGTACCTGCCCGCCCTGAAGGATGCGCTCGACAACGCGCAGCCGCGCCCCGTCACGCCGTTCTACGCGGCCGTGTCGAAGGCCATTGCCGACAATGCCTACGCGGCGATTGTCGAGGGCCAAGATCTCGATCAGGCCGTGAGCGATATGTCATCGGCCATCACCTCGAGCACCTCGGGCTAGGGATGTGCGGCGCCGGGCTCGAGGCGGGCCCCGGCGCCGCCCTCCGCAGCGGCAATTCTCAGGACTCGATGGTGAGGGATGGGACATGAGTAGCGCGACCACCGAATATTCGAGCAAGGATGCGACGCCGAAGCAGCGTCGCTGGCGCACCGACAATAGGTCGGCCATTTGGTTAATTGCGCCGGCGCTGATCGTGCTCGCGATCGTGATCGGGTACCCGATCATCAGCGCCATCGTCCAGTCGTTCAACCAGGACCGCACCTACGACGCCGAGACGGGCTTCTTCCAGGAGGGCGGTTTCGCTGGCTTCGCGAACTACGCGCACTGGATTCTTCAGGATTGCGGCGGGGGAGTGAACTCCTGCCCGCCGGGCACGACGGGCTCGCAGTTCTGGCAATCCATCGGCGTCACGTTCTTCCTCACGGTCGTCACGGTGTCGCTCGAAGTCATCATCGGCTTCGGCATGGCGATCATCATGGGCCGCAACATCGTCGGGCGTGGCCTGCTCCGCGCGGCGGTGCTCGTGCCGTGGGCCATCCCGACCGCCGTCACGGCGAAGCTCTGGGCGTTCATCTTCGCGCCCCAGGGCATCATCAACTCGCTCACCGGTCTCGACTTGCAATGGACGACTGGCACGTGGGAGTTGCTGTCGGCCGTCATCGTCGCCGACGTCTGGAAGACGACGCCGTTCGTCGCCCTGCTCATTCTCGCTGGCCTGCAGCTCATCCCGAAGGATGTCTACGAGGCGGCCCGCATCGACGGCGCGACGAAGTGGCAACAGTTCACGCAGATCACGATGCCGCTCGTACGCCCCGCGCTGATGGTCGCGGTGCTGTTCCGCCTGCTCGACGCCCTGCGCATGTACGACCTGCCGGCGATCATGCAGGGCAACACCTCGGGCGCCGCAACGACGATGTCACTGTTGGTCACCGCGACGATGCGCGAGAACGAATACAACAACGCCTCGGCGCTGTCGACGATCGTCTTCCTCATCATCTTCGCCTGCGCGTTCATCATGGTGAAGGTGCTCGGCGCGAACGCGGTGGCCCAGACGCAGCCGGCGCGCCAGCTCACGACGGGCGCGCCGGGCCGCAAGCGCCGTGGCCCACTCCAGACCGAACCGCTGACGACCCGCGCGGTCACGACGAAGGAGAAGTGACGTGACTCCAACCGCCTCCTCGCAGGTGATTCAGCGCAAGCCCCGCCGCGGTGAGGGCTGGGGCAGCTACCTCAGCGGCGCGATTATCGTGATCTGGTGCCTGCTGCCGTTCTACTGGATGATGGTCGTTGCCTTCCGCGATGTGAGCCACACTTTCGACACCACCCCGTGGCCGACGTACCTCACGCTCGACAACTTCGCGGCGGCCCTCGACGCCTCGGGCGGCAATAACCTGCTGCGGTCGATCGGCAACTCGCTGCTCATCTCCGGCGTCACGACGGTGGTCGCGGTCGTGCTTGGTGTGACGGTGTCGTATGCGCTCGCCCGGCTCAACTTCTCGGGCAAGAGTTTCGTGACCGGTATCATCCTCGCCGCTTCGATGTTCCCGGGCATCGCGCTCGTGACGCCGTTGTTCCAGCTGTTCACGAACATTTCCTGGCTCGGCACCTATCAGGCCCTGATAATCCCGAACATCTCGTTCGCGCTGCCGCTCACGATCTACACGCTCACCTCGTTCCTCCACGACCTCCCCTGGGAACTCGAGGAGGCGGCGCGGGTTGACGGGGCGACCCGTGGTCAGGCGTTTACCCGGGTCATTCTGCCGCTCGCGGCGCCCGCGGTGTTCACGACGGCGATCCTCGCGTTCATCGCGACCTGGAACGAATACCTGCTCGCGAGCCAGCTCTCGCGGCCCAACGTCGAGCCGGTTACCGTCGCGATCGCGCGCTTCGCGGGCGCGAACCCCTACATTCAGCCCTATGCGGCGATCATGGCCGCCGGCACGATCGTGACCGTGCCGCTCGTGATCCTCGTGCTCATCCTGCAGCGGCGCATCGTGGCCGGCCTCACCGCGGGCGGGGTGAAGAGCTGATGCCCCGCAATACGCAGGTGCAGCGCAATCAGCTGCAACTCTGGCTCGGCTTCGTGAGTTTCTTCGCGTTCATGGCGGTGTTTTCGGTCGCCGCATGCCTCGTCATGCGCATCCCGCTCGACCCGCTCGGCACGCTGATGGCCGTGGCGCTGCTCGCGCTGGCGGCTGTGCTCTACCGCCGCTACCGGCGGCTCGGCCGCGAATAGCGGCAGCTGCCAATGTCCCGCGCGGGGTGCGGGCCTAGAATGGGCTGAGTGAGCCTCCACGGATTCCTCGTCGCCGCGGGCGACAATGCAAGCTTGAACAAGGCGGTCTCGCAGAGCCGCGTCGACACCGATTTCACGGTGGGCGACGGGTTGCGGGCGCCCCTGTTGGCGAGCCTGCTTGAGCGCCGCGCGACAGTTCGCTCGGCCGCATCGATGCTCGCGATCACAGCGACGAGCCGCGAGGCCGAGCAATACGCATCCGATCTGCGGGCATTTTTGCCCGATGCAACCATCGTCGAATTCCCGGCCTGGGAGACCCTGCCGCACGAGCGGCTGAGCCCGTCGGCCGACACGACCGGGCGACGGCTCGCGGCGATGGGGCAACTCGCGCAATGGCGCGAAAACCCGACCGCGCCGTTCATCCTCTTCGCCTCCGTGCGCGCGGCACTGCAGCCGCTGCTGCCGGGGCTCGACCATGCGGCGACGGTGCACCTCGCGGTCGGCAGTCGCGGCCACGACCTGGATGGGCTCGCGGCGACGCTCGTGTCGCTCGCGTACCAGCGTGTCGACATGGTCACCCGCCGCGGCGAGTTCGCGGTGCGCGGTGGCATTCTCGACGTGTTCCCGCCCGACGCCGCCCAGGCGGTGCGCATCGACTTCTTCGGCGACGAGGTCGACGAGATTCGACCGTTCGCGGTCTCCGACCAGCGCTCGTACGACGAGGCCTTCGACTCCGTTGTGCTCTCGCCGAGCCGCGAGCTGCTGCTCACCGAGGACGTGCGGGCGCGTGCCCGTGAGATGCAGGGCGAATTCCCCGCGATCGAGACCATGCTCGAGAAGATTGCCGAGGGCATCCCGGTGGAGGGGATGGAGTCGCTCGCGCCCGCGCTCGTGCCCGACCTCGTGCCGATCACCGCGTACCTGCCCGTGGATGCGGCGATCGCCGTGCTCGCGCCCGAGCGCGTCGCGAATCGGGCGAAGGACCTCCGAGAGACGAACCACGAGTTCCTCGAGGCCGCGTGGTCGGCCGCGACGGCCGGAGCCGAAGCCCCGATCGACCTGACGAGCGGCGACTTCCTGTCGATGCGCGAACTGCAGGCGACGAAGGGGGAGCGCACCTGGTGGACGCTCTCGCCGTTCGGCAACGAAGATGACGGCAACGTCGTGGTGCCCTCGGAATCGGTGCCGAACTTCGCTGGCAACGCGGAGGGGGCGATCGAGCACACGATCGCGCTGCTGAGCGACGGCTGGCGTGTCATCATGGCCGCGAACGGGCCGGGCCTCGTCGAGCGCGCGCAGCAGGTGCTCGCCGAGCATGAGGCGGCCGGACGAGTGGTGACCGAGCTGCCCGACGAGTTCGAGCCGGGCGTGGCCTACCTCGTGCAGGCGCCCCTCACCGCCGGCGTGCAGCTGCCCAACGAGCGCCTCGCGCTGCTCACCGAGTCCGACTTCTACGGGCGCGCGGTTGGCTACAACACGACGCGGCCGAAGAAGCTCGCGCGTCGCCGGGCGAACGCGGTGGTCGACCCACTGCAGCTCAAGGCCGGCGACATCGTCGTGCACGACCAGCACGGCATCGGCCGCTTCCTGCGGCTCGAGCAGCGAGAGATTCCCGTGCCCGGCCGCCCGAATCAGCGGTCTACCCGCGAGTACCTCGTGATCGAATACGCGCCGTCGAAGCGCGGGCACCCGGGCGACAAGCTGCTCGTGCCGACCGATCAGCTCTCGCAGCTGAGTCGCTACGTCGGTGGCGAAGACCCGGCGCTGTCGAAGATGGGCGGCAGCGACTGGGCGCAGACGAAGTCGAAGGCGCGCAAGGCGACGCGTGATATCGCCGTGGGTCTCGTCAATCTCTACTCGGCGCGGGTCGCGTCGAAGGGCCACGCCTTCGGCCAGGACACCCCGTGGCAGCACGAGTTTGAGGAGGCGTTCCCGTACGCCGAGACGGCCGACCAGGTCACCGTCATCGACGAGGTGAAGCACGATATGGAGCGCGAGATGCCGATGGACCGGCTGCTCTCGGGCGACGTCGGCTTCGGCAAGACCGAGGTGGCGGTGCGGGCCGCGTTCAAGGCGGTGCAGGACGGCAAGCAGGTGGTCATGCTCGTGCCGACGACGCTGCTCGTGCGTCAGCACCTCGAGACCTTTACCGAGCGCATGGCGGGTTTCCCTGTGCAGGTGCGCGGCGTGAGCCGTTTCCAGAAGCCTCGCGAGATTGACGAGACGCAGCAAGGTCTGCGCGACGGCTCGGTTGACATCGTCATCGGCACCCACCGCCTGCTCTCGGAGTCGTTCAGCTATCACGACCTCGGGCTCGTGATCGTCGATGAGGAGCAGCGCTTCGGTGTCGAGCACAAAGAGAAGCTGAAGCAGCTCAAGACGAACGTCGACGTGCTCTCGATGAGTGCGACACCGATTCCGCGCACGCTCGAGATGGCGGTGACGGGCATTCGCGAGATGTCGACGCTGGCGACGCCGCCGGAGGACCGCCACCCGATCCTCACGTACGTGGGAGGCCGCAGCGACAAGCAGGTCACGGCCGCGATCCGGCGCGAATTGCTGCGCGAGGGCCAGGTGTTCTACGTGCACAACCGCACCGCATCCATCAACCGGGTTGCGGCGCACCTCGCCGAGCTCGTGCCCGAGGCCCGCATCGCGGTCGCTCACGGCCGCATGAGCGAGGCGAGCCTCGAGCAGGTCATCGTCGACTTTTGGGAGCGGAAGTTTGACGTGCTCGTGACGACGACGATCGTCGAAACCGGCCTCGACATTCCGAACGCGAACACGCTCATCATTGATGACGCCGAGCGCTACGGCCTGAGCCAGTTGCACCAGCTGCGCGGCCGCGTCGGTCGTGGCCGAGAGCGCGCCTACGCATACTTCCTCTACGACGCGAATAAGCCCCTCACCGAGACGGCCCACGACCGGCTCGAGACGATCGCCGCGAACAACGAGCTCGGCTCGGGCATGCAGGTGGCGCTGAAGGACCTCGAGATTCGCGGTGCCGGCAACCTGCTCGGTGGCGAGCAGTCGGGGCATATCGCGGGCGTCGGCTTCGACCTCTACCTGCGGATGATCGGCGAGGCCGTCGACGCGTTTAAGGGCGAGGCGCCTGAGCAGCACACCGAGCTGCGGATGGAGCTGCCGGTCGATGCGCGGATTCCCGAGGACTACATTGCCTCGGAGCGCCTGCGCCTTGAGGCGTACCAGAAGCTGTCGTCGGCGGCCTCGGCGGCGGCGCGACCTGGGCAGATCGATCTTGTGATCGACGAGCTCAAGGATCGCTACGGCGAGCTCCCGGCCGAGGTTGAGACGCTCGTTGCCGTGTCGCGCATCCGGCGTATGGCCGTGCGGCTGCAGCTCAGCGAGCTCGCCGCGGTCGGGCGCGTGCTGCGCATCACGCCGGTTACGCTGGCCGATTCGAAGCAGATTCGACTTCGGCGCATGTACCCCGAGGCGAAGTATCAAGAGGCGAACCACCTGCTGATGCTGCCGCTGCCCGGCGGCAAGCGTATCGGCGAACCGCTCAGCGACGGCGAGTTCCTCGACTGGATCCGCGGCGTCTTCCTCGCCCTCTTCGACGCGAAGCCCGAAGACGACGTGGCCCCGAGCGACGAGGCCGAATCGGCGGCGAAGGGCAAGCCGTAGGCCGGTCGCGGCATCCCGGCGTGTCGACCCCATCCGTGCCGCCGCTGGATGCAGTTTTCTACGATCGATGCGGCCATCATCGTCGCTCTCCGAGAAAACCGCAGCGATTGGGCGACGCTGGCGTCAGTTCTGGGCCCCAGCGATGCGGTTTTCTACCAGGGATGCGCGTGTCGAGTCGCGCTGCGAGTAACGGCACCGCGTCGCGAACCACGCGCTAGAGGTCCTCGACCGGACCCGAGCTCGACGACATGAGTACGGCCGGGACCGCCGACGCGAGGCCCGGCGCGAACACGAGGCCGACGGTGATCGCGATCGTGCGTGGGAACGCGAACTCGTCGCCGGCGCCGCTGTACGTGGGTGACGCGTTGCCAATCCAGACATCGACGGCAAGCCAGATCAGGCCCACGAGCACGACCGCCAGGATGAACATCCCGAGCACCCAGCCGAACGAGGTCGTGACGCGCTTGGCCCAGCCCGTGCGCAGCTGCTCCGCGTGCTGGCGCGCGCGGCTGCGGCGCACGAGCAGAATCGAGTCGGCGATGCCCGTGGCGATCCACGTAAACACCGGCACGATCGCGACGAGCACGGGGTAGAGCAGGCCCGAATCGTCGGCGCCGGTGACCTCGACCCAGTGCTGCCCCGAGACCGCGGCGGCCGTGATGAGCGACGCCACCACGGTGATCAGCCAGACTTGCCAGGGCACCGGGCGGAGTTTCTGCATGTGGTCAAGGGTAACTAGCCTTGAGCGCATGACGAGTGAGGCCATGCAGCAGTTGATCGCAACGGTGGAGCGATTTCGCGGCGACGGCGGCTGCGCGTGGTTCGAAGCGCAGACGCACCGCTCGCTCGTGAAGTATCTCGTCGAGGAGACGGCCGAACTCGTTGACGCGATCGAGGCGGGCGACGACGCCGAGATCCGCGAAGAGCTCGGCGACGTGCTGTTTCAGGTGCTCTTCCACGCGAACATCGCCGCCGACCGCGGCGCCTTTACGCTCGACGACGTCGCCGACGAGCAGCGCGACAAGTTGGAACGACGTAACCCACACGTCTTCGGACCGACGCCGACGCGCGACATCGACGAGATCATCCGCATGTGGGAGGAAGCGAAGGCGATCGAGAAGCGCGACCGCACGTCGGTGCTCGACGGCATCGCCCGCTCGATGCCCGCGCTCGCGCTCGCCGAGAAGGTGCTCGGTCGCGGTGCCAAGGTGGATGCGCGGCTCGCGGCACCGCTGGAGGCGGGGGGCGATGCGGCCGAGGCCGCGTTCGGCGACGAACTCCTGGCGAGCATCGAGCGGGCGCGCGGAGAAGGGATTGACGCCGAACGCGCGCTGCGCGGCGCAGTCCGCCGCCTCGAGGGGCGCATCCGCGAGGCGGAGTCTCGCTGAACTCATGGAGCCGCGAGTTGCTTTGGCGGTTCAAACGCAATGAAGCCGTGTATCGCCCTTAGTGGCTAAAGACACATTGAGCGATGAGTCGGTCGAGCGCACGAATGTCGACGCCTTTTCCGAGCTTTACCTTGATGTGTCCTGCCCGCGTCCACAGCTCAAGTTCGGCGTTCAAGTCAAGTTTGCCAGCGTTCTCGCTCGACCACATGTTGATAGCTGAGTAGGGCAGCGAATACATCTCGAATTTCTTACCAGTCATACCCTGCGCATCACGCACGATGAGTCGGCGGTTAGTGAACACGGCGCTGTCGCGGAATGTCTTGAACGCGGCGATAGGTTCTTCGCCTTGGACGAGCAATTCGCCGACGTCTTGGGGAATGGGGATGGCACTGGTGAATGTCCAGGCGGCGATGGCGGCTGCAGCTTCCAACGGATTCTCCTAGGTGTGAGGTTGATTGGGACACAACCACTATTCCCTGCACCAACGACACAGATTCGTCGCTGACGTGATCCGCCGTCTGTGGGGCGCCACGAGGACATCCTTCTCTCGCGGCTACGTAAACTGGAGCAATGGCCACTCAGATCAATCCGCCGCGCGGTATGCGCGACTTCCTGCCCGCCGACAAGCGCCGTCGTGAGCGCGTGCTCGCGACCATTCGCGAGGTGTACGGCGAGCATGGCTTCGACGAGATTGAGACGCCGGTGGTGGAAGACTCCGAGCGCCTGCACTCGGGTATGGGTGGCGACAACGAGAAGCTCTCGTTTGCGATCATGCGGCGCGGGCTCGGGGCCGCCGATCTTGCCGCGGCCGCGGCCTCGGGCGACCCGCTTGAGTTGAGTGACCTCGGCCTGCGCTTCGACCTTACGGTGCCGCTCGCGCGCTACACCGCGTCGCACCGCGGCGAGCTGCCGGGCATGTTCCGGACGCTGCAGATCGGCCCCGTGTGGCGCGCCGAGCGCCCGCAAAAGGGCCGTTACCGCCAGTTCGTGCAGTGCGACATCGACATTCTCGGCGAGCCCGGGCTGCTCGCCGAGGCAGAGCTGCTCGTCGCCGGCGGCGACGCGCTGCACCGGCTCGGCTTGAGCGACTGCACGGTTCGCGTCAACGACCGTCGCCTGCTCAACGAGCTGCTCGACTGGTGTGGCTTCGGCGCTGACGAGGCGCCCGCGGCACTCATCACCGTCGACAAGCTCGACAAGATTGGCGTCGACGGCGTCGTCGCCGAGCTTGCCGAGACGAATGCGGCCGCAGCCGAGCGAATCCGCGAGGCGCTCGAGGGATGGGCACCCCAGCTCGAGCGCGGCCTCGACCTTGCGCACGTGCTCGACTCGCTGCCGACCGAGCTCGCCGCACGCGAGGGCGCCCAACTCGCCGCGAACTCACTTGCCGAGCTCGCCGAGGCGGTTACCGCGGGTGGCGGCAAGCTGCCGCTCGTGTTCGACCCGACGCTCGTGCGCGGCATGGGCTACTACACCGGCACGATCTTCGAGGTGGCGCACCCGGCGTCAGGCTCGTCGGTGGGCGGCGGTGGCCGCTACGACGGCATGATCGGTCGCTTCCTCGGCACGGAAGTGCCCGCGTGCGGCTTCTCGATTGGTTTCGAGCGCATCGTCGATCTCGTCGCCGAGCAGGAGGGCGCCGCCGGCGAGGCCGTGCTCGTGCTCGTCGACAAGCGACTGCCGATCGACGCGCAGCTGCGCATCAAGCGCGAGCTCGCGCAGCCCGGTCGCCGGGTGCGGCTCGAGCGCCGCCCGAAGAATGTGCGCAACCTGCTCGAACGCGCCGTGGCCGACGGCTTCACACACGTCGCGCACGCCCACGCCGACGGTGAAACCCCCACGCTCGAACCCCTCGCCTAACGGGACGCCCATCCAAGCGCGCCAGCCGGTGCCGTTTTGGGGGGGTTGAGTGGTCGTTTTTTGTAGTTCTGGCGGTGCCAGAAC
>NZ_JASCYH010000041.1:0-19840 GCF_030011715.1 Gulosibacter sediminis
CGTGCGGGGTTCGATTCCCGTCATCCCCTCCATCCGCAGCTTCGCTGCGTCTGTCGGGTCTTCGGGAATCTTCAGAACCCGGGAACCGGCTTCGCCGGCGCCCGCCGCGCGACGCGATGCGTCGCTTCATCGGCGTGCGGGGTTCGATCCCCGTCATCCCCTCACTAATGGCGTCGCCGCTACTGCGACGTGAGGCCCTGCTCGCCGAGCCAGTCGCGCATCCGCTCGCGGCCGTAGAGGCCCTTCACGTTGCCGATGCGGCGCTCGAGCGTGCGGGCCCAGCTGTAGTCGGGCTTGTCGTAGTTCGCGAAGTAGTCAGCGAGACGCGTCTCGTACTCGGCCGACGCATCCGACCAGGCATCCGCGTCATACGTCTCTTCGTGCAGCACGGCCGACTGTGGGAGGCGGGGCTTCGTGCTTGCCGCCTCGTCGGGGTCGGGCACGCCGATCGCGAGTCCGACAATCGGGAACACGTGCTCGGGCAGCCCGAGCTCCTCGACCACGCCGGGCGGGTTGTTGCGGATCGACCCGACGAACACCCCGCCGAGGCCGAGCGACTCGGCGGCGAGTAACGCGTTCTGCCCGCTGATGCCGGCGTCGACGAACGAGACGAGCGTGTTCTCGAGGTACTTCACGGTCTCGACCTCGGAGCCACGCTGCTGCGCGATCTGCACTGCGCGGTGGTAGTCCGCGACCCAGACGAGGAACACGGCGGCGTGCTCGACGTACGAGCGCCCTCCGATGGCCTCAGACACCCGACGTTTGCGGGCCTCGTCGCGGATCGCGATGATGCTCCACGTCTGCAGGTTCGACGACACCGAGCCCGACTGTGCCGCGGCGACGATGAGACGCAGCTGCGCATCCGAGATCTCGCCGGGGAGGAACTCGCGCACCGACCGGTGGGCGAGCTGCAGATCGATCGTCTCAGTGCCGTCGGCGACGGGCGAATCGAGGTCGGCGCGGTAGCGCTCACTGACGAGCTGTTCGGTAGTGCGGGTGGTGTTCGCAGTGGTCATGCGTGCTCCTGATAGGCGTGCGTCGATCGTAACCAAGGGGCGCAGCGATGCTCACGAATGTGTCATTTGCGCGAAACATCCGGATATCCGGCGAGATAGAAGCGACGGGGTGTCTCCGCCGCCTTGCTGATGCCGATGCGCGTGGTGACGACGATGTCGCTGGCTGGGCGCTCGGGCTCGCGCTCAAGCTGCAGCGGCGGCAAGGCGAGGTCGTGGCCCGTCAGCGAGAGGTCGATGCCGAGGGCGGCGCAGACCTTGCCGGGTCCGTTCGTGAGTTGGCGGCGCGGCGTGCCTCGGCGCGCGAGCATCACGTCTTCGCCCTCGAGCGGTTCGACGGCGCGGATGAGGAGGCCGGCGCCGTGCCCGGCCTCGCCTGCGACGACGTTGAGGCAGTGGTGGATGCCGTAGCTGAGGTAAACGTACGCGTGGCCGGCCGCTAGGAACATCGCGGCGTTGCGTGCGGTGGGGCCGCGGTGAGTGTGGCTGGCGGGATCTTCCTCGTCGTAGGCCTCCACCTCGACGATGCGCGCGCGAAGGATGCTCCCGTCGAGTTCGCGGACGACGTTGCAGCCGAGCAATCGGGGCGCAGCGACCTCAACGGGCGCGCGAAGCCAGTCCCAGGTGCCGTTGTTACTCACCACTTCAGGCTACCGAGCGCGTTGGTGAACACTCTTGGGGCGTGGTAACTTCGTGAGGCTGATCTCTTCGGGGATCACACGTGTGGAAACACATCGGGATGTGGCGCAGCTTGGTAGCGCGCCTGCTTTGGGAGCAGGATGTCGCAGGTTCAAATCCTGTCATCCCGACCATTTTCGCTGGAGCCGTCATTCGGGCAGAGTCCTTCTCCGTCAGAAGGGCGCCGGGTCTTCGACCGGCTCGAAGACCGGGCCGACGCGCGCCGGTTGGACGGTAATGGGGTCGCCGAACGGCGGGATCCATTCCATGTCGCCATTGCCCTTGTGCCGGCATCTCCACGGCTTCTGATGTTTCAGCGTGTGGTGGCGCACGCAGAGGTGTGCCATGTTGCCGACGCTGGTATTTCCTCCGGCGGCCCATGGGTGCGTGTGATCTAGTTCGCTTTGAGTCGCTGATCTGCGGCAGCCCGGGAAGATGCACGTTTGGTCGCGAGCTTGCAGGAACCTTCGCATCTCGGCGGTCGGTTTTCGTGTGTCGACGGTGAGTGCGTGCCCGGTGATCGGGTCGGTGAGGAGCCGATGGAAGCAGGATGCCGTGCCCGCGAATTCGCGGGCCTCCGCCATGCTCATCGGGTTCATGCCGTTGATGGTGGCGACATCGCGCGGTGCGTCGGGGTTGCGCAGCGACATGACCGGGATGAGGATGCTCACGTTGGCGGTAATGCGGGCCGCGCCCTCGGTGTGGGACTCGAGGATGCTCTGCGGCGTCGCAGTGAGGATCGTCTCGATGAACAGGTCGGCCCGTATCTGGTCGAGCGTCCGGGGATCCTCGACGAACTCGGCGTCGGCAGAAGACAGAGCAGTGCCGGTGTCCGCAGCCTCGCGCACTCGCTGACGGTGCGCTTTCGCGTCGTCGCGGTGCTCGTCGCGCAGCACGATTGCCTGTCTCGTGAGCAGGTCGTAGAGTGCATGCGCCTCGCCGGTGCGGACGGTCGCGGTGATGACCGTCATGCCGAAGTCGACGTCTTCGATTGTCACGCGGCGCTCGGCGTATTCGCGCTCGCAGGTTTCCTCGAACTCCGCCGCGCCGAGCTCAGCGGCGAGCTTCTTCGCGAAGGTCTCGGTTTGCCCGACAGTTGCGGTGCGAGCGAAGTCGAGGACGCGCTCCGAGTACTCGTCGCGACGGTCTTCGGGAACCTTGTTTGCGTGGCGCAGGAGCGCTCCGGCATGCTGCATCGTCACTTCGACGGCTTGCAGGGGCTCGCACCAGTTGCCGAATTCAGTCGTCAACCGGTGCGCGTCATAGGCGCGATTGATGAGCGCGACGTCGGACAGGTTCGTCGGCACCCCAAAGCTTGCGAGCACCGATCGCAGGTTGAGGCGCAATTGCTCGTCGTAGTTCGCGACATAGCTGCGCCCCTCGGTTTGCCAGGTCGTGCGCAGTTCCGCGCCCTCGTACGCCTTCGCAAGAATGAGTGTCATCGCGAACTCGCCGGCCTTCACTGCCTTGAACACACCGACGAATGTGCCGGTCATGTCGCTGAACAGTTCGTTCAGCCCGTCGGTCTCAGGCTCGGGTGTGGTGCCGTCGGGTCGGTGCTTCTTTGCACGGCGAGGCAGCTCGGGGGAGTCATCGTCGGGTGTCGTTGCGGTCATCGGGCGTCACCTCCTCGAAGGTGCGTCAATGGGGAACCGTTGTAGCAAGTATATACGCATATGCGAGATATTGAAAGCGAACATATGTTCTAATTCTGTCGGAGCGGATGTTCGACGTTCCGACCATCCGCGAGTCATCCCTAACTCAACTTCACTCTCGCACGACCCTCCGACATGCGCGGAAACCAGCCGACTAACCCCGCCTCCGCCGTCGCACAACCCACGGAACCAACACGACAACAACGCCGATCAGCGAGCCAATCACCGTCTCAATGAACCGGTCGTACACGAGCCCAGTCGCGTGCACCGACCCACCGCTCCCAACCGTCGCCAGCGCGATCGACACGAGCGCCAGGGGAGTGACGAACACCTGCCCGAGCACGTACGAGCGCAACACGAACAGCTCGGTCAGCCCTTGCAGCAGCGCGATCACGAGAATCAGTGCCCACACCGGCAGTGCCAGCCAGAGAATCAGCGCGGTGCCAAACAAGCCAAGAAACGTGCCAATAATGCGGTGAAAACCGCGATTCACCGCATGTTTGGTCGTGTGGCCGGCGAGCGGCACGACCGCCGCCAACTGCGCCCAGTAGGTGTGGTCGATGTTCCACGGCTGGCTCAACGACAGCGAGACGCACCCGGCCGCGCCCGCGGCGACGAAGTTGAGCCCAGCATCCGTGAAATACGTAGCATGCGGCCGACCAACGAACGTCGCCTCCCGTGGCCAGACGATCGGCTGGCGGAAGCGCCGTCCGAGCAACCGCGACGACACCCCCATCAACACGGCCCAGACGATCACCACGAACGTCGCGAGCGCGGCCTCCCACAGCATCGGCTGCTGCGGCACGGCAACCACCGCGCCAAATGCGAACACGTTGAAGATCGCACCGCCGGGCCGCAGCTGCCAGTACTGCGCCACGAGCGCGCTCAACGCGGCCATGACCGAGGTGCACGCCACGGCGATCCAGGCTTCCCCGGGCATCCCATCGAACAGCCGCGCCATGATCGTCGCCGACATCAGCGTCGCGAACATGAGCACGCCGGCGCGCAGCTGCATGCGCAGCCGTGGCCCGTGCGCAAGGTTGCGCCCGTAGATGCCAGGAAACGTGCCGAACGACACGAACACGACGAGATCCAGGCGGTCGGTCAGCAGCAGCACCAACAGCGGCACGAGCACGGTAATCGTGCACCGTATCGCAACCTCGTGGTCTCGATTCGCGGGGCCGACCCGCAACACCGAAGTGAACGGATTCACCTCAGCCCAGGCACTGTCTGGCGTCCGCTCGGGATCCTGTCCGGCCTTCGGCGACGTCATCCGCGCGGCTCCCTTCGGTTCGTGCGATCGGCGGCCTCGGGCACGCATCTCCGTGATGCGCCCTGCGGCAACGGCACCGAGGCGAGCCAACTGACGTGACCATCGCGCTCGCACCACAACCCCGCAGAATTGGGGCCAGGCAGCACGAAGAATTAACGTCTTGATAACGATACCCCCGCACGCGCAACTCGCTTGTAAGCGCAAGGATCCAACGGCCATGGACGCGCGCGACAACCCCGCGAAACCGGCCGATCCGCGCTTCCCGGCGGCTGTTGGAAACAGCCAAGTCGGTAGTATTGCTTTGCTATTGAGCCGTGATTCGGGCGCACCCCCGCCCAAATTGCGCCGCGGTGAGCTCTGCGCTCCCGCGCCATTTGCGGTGAAACCCGCCGAGTTTGAGACGTGATGTCATCGCTCGGCGATGTGAGCCACCGTACCGAATCAAGTGGATGCCCGAGAGCATCCCTCGTGTGCGATTTGCGTGCGCGGCGACGACTAACCCAAAAGGAGCGTTCGTGCCAGACACAGCCATCTCGGTTGAGCACCTGTACAAGGTGTTCGGCAGGCAGCCTAAGGAGGCTGTAGAGCGTCTTAAGCAGGGCGCCACTCGCGATGATCTCGCGCCTGCCTCAACGGCAGCCGTGATCGACGCGAGTTTTGATGTGAAACCGGGCGAGATCTTCGTCGTCATGGGGCTGTCGGGTTCCGGAAAGTCGACGCTTATCCGGATGCTCAACGGCCTCAACCCGACGACGTCCGGCTCGGTAAAGGTGCGCGGTCAGGAAATCGTCGGGGCGAATCCGGCGACGATTCGCAAGATCCGCCGTGAGCACATCTCGATGGTCTTCCAGCACTTCGCGCTCTTCCCGCACCGCACGGTGCTCGAAAACGTCGCTTTCGGCCTCGAGGTCCAGGAAGTGCCGAAGGACAAGCGCGAGGCACAGGCCCGCAAGGTGCTTGAGACCGTCGGCCTCGACCAGTGGGCTAACTCGTTCCCGAACGAGCTCTCTGGCGGTATGCAGCAGCGCGTCGGCATCGCCCGCGCCCTGTGTGCCGAGACCGAGATCCTGCTCATGGACGAGGCCTTCAGCGCGCTCGACCCGCTGATCCGTCGCGAAATGCAGGAGGAGCTCGTCGACCTGCAGCAGCAGCTCGGCAAGACCATCGTCTTCATCACCCACGACCTCAACGAGGCCATGTTCCTCGGCGACCGTATCGCCGTGATGCGCGCGGGTGAGATCGTGCAGATAGGTACCCCCGAGGAGATCCTCACAAGCCCGGCGAACGACTACGTCGAGCAGTTCGTGCAGGATGTCGACCGCTCGCGCGTGCTCACCGCCTCGGCGGTTATGCAGCCGGCCCTCGCGGTCGTGCCGCTCAGCGTCGGCGTCAACGGCGTCGCGAAGGTCATGCGCGACATGCAGGTGTCGGGCGTGTTCCTCGTCGAGCGCAACAAGCTCGTCGGTGGCGTCACCGAGGCGCAGATCGGCCGCGCGCGTCGCCGCGGGGATGTGCACCTCTCCGACATCGTCGACCGCGAGATTCCGCGCGTGAAGCCCGACGACATCCTGAGCGACCTGTTCGAGGCGTCGGTTGACACCTCGATGCCGTTGCCCGTCGTCGACGAGCGCGAGCGCATCCTCGGCATTGTGCCTCGCGTTGCGCTGCTGAGCTCGATGACGACGAACACCGGCACGCTCGACCTGCCGCAGAGTGCGGCCCTCACCGACCCGCAGCTGCCGGTCGTGCCCGAGGGAGCAACCGCTGAGACCGCCGCGGAGGCGATTGCCACCGAAGCATCGAGCACCGAGCCCGGAGAGGAGGCCACCCGATGAGCGAACCGTTCTGGCGCGCACCATTCGGCACGTGGATCGAAATCGCAGTTGACTGGATTGTCCAGGTCTTCGGCGGCTTCTTCGACGTCGTCCGAGTCGTACTTGAGTTCTTCTACGACGCACTCAACACGTTCTTTAACTGGCCCCCGTTCTGGGTGATGATCATCCTCATTGCGGCCTTCGCCTTCATGATGAAGGGTTGGAAACTCGCGGTCGGGTCGATCATCGGCCTGTTCTTCATCTACTTTGTCGACCAGTGGGGCAACGCGATGTCGACGCTGTCGCTCGTGCTCGTCGCGAGTGTGCTGGCGCTGATCATCGCGATCCCGGTCGGTATTTGGGCCGCGAAGTCCGCGAGAGCCTCCTCGGTCATCCGACCGGTGCTCGACTTCCTCCAGACCATGCCCGCCATGGTCTACCTGATCCCGGCGCTGATCCTCTTCGGCGTTGGCCCGGTTCCCGGCATTTTCGCGACCGTGCTGTTCGCGGTCGCGCCGGGTGTGCGCATGACCGAGCTCGGTATTCGCGGCGTCGACAAGGAAATGGTTGAGGCTGGCTACGCGTTCGGCGCGACGCCTGGTCGCATCCTGCGCCAGGTGCAGCTGCCCCTCGCCATGCCGTCGATCATGGCCGGTGTGAACCAGGTCATCATGCTCTCGCTGTCGATGGTCGTCATCGCCGGTATGGTCGGCGCGGGTGGCCTCGGTCAGCAGGTCACCTCGTCGCTCGGTACTGCGGATGTGGCGCTCGGCTTCGAGGCCGGCATGTCGGTCGTGATCCTCGCGATGATCCTGGACCGCATCACCGGCTCGATCGGCAAGTCGCGCTTCAGCGGTCTGTGGGGCAAGATCGTCGCCATCGCCGTCATCGTCGCGGTGGTCGTCGCCAACCTCATCCCGAGCCCCGCGGAGGGCTCCGGCCCCGACAACGGGGACGAAGCCGAGGTCACCATTGGTGTCTTCACCGGTTGGCCCGAGGGTGAGGCCGTCAGCGAGCTGTGGAAGGCGATCCTCGAGGAGAAGGGCTACACCGTCAACCTCGAGTACGTCGACGCCGTCGCCGGGTACATCGGCCTCTCGCAGGGCCGCTACGACCTCCTGCTCGACACCTGGCTGCCGATCACGCACGCCCAGTACATCGAGGAATACGGCGACCAGATCACGCAGCTCGGCGCGTGGAACGACGAGGCCGTGCTCACCTTCGCGGTGAACGCGGATGCGCCGATCGATTCGATCGACGAGCTCGCCGACCACGCTGACGAGTTCGGCAACACCATTTACGGCATCGAGCCGGGTGCGGGCCTCACGGC
This sequence comes from Gulosibacter sediminis, assembly GCF_030011715.1. NCBI lineage: Bacteria > Bacillati > Actinomycetota > Actinomycetes > Micrococcales > Microbacteriaceae > Gulosibacter > Gulosibacter sediminis. The sequence continues at coordinate 7,764 of NZ_JASCYH010000041.1, forward strand.
GGCCACGAAGGACAACGTGATCCCGACCTACGGCCTCGAGGGCATGGAATACATCACCTCGTCGACGCCGGCGATGCTCGCCGAACTCGACTCGGCGATGTCGTCGGGCGAGAACATCGTCGTCACGCTGTGGCGTCCGCACTGGGCCTACGACGAGTACGACATCAAGGATCTCGAGGACCCGGAGGGCACCCTCGGCGAGACGGAGTCGATCTACAGCTTCAGCTCACAAGAGTTCGGGGACACCCACCCGAACGTGACGCAGTGGATCACCGACTTCAAGATGGACTCGGAGACGCTCTACTCGCTCGAGAACGCGATGTTTAACGAGTACGACGGCAACGACTACGGTCCGATCGTCGAAGAGTGGATCAGCGAGAATCAGGACTACGTCAACGGCTTGACTGAGTAATCCTGACCTCGACCAGGCGGATGCGGTGGTTGCGCTCGAGCGCGGCCACCGCATCCGTCTTTTCCGGCAGAAAGGGAAATTCGGGCAGTTTCATCTGCGGCGCGTAGTATTAGACGCTGTTTGTGTGCCGCAACGTGACTCGACTTCGGGTTCGGCGCCATCACCATGCTCTGGCCGCTCGATCGGCCCCCACCTATCCGCAGGAGAATTCGCACGTGAAGACCACGGTCGACAAGATCAACCCGACCCATGCCAAGCTCACGATCAACGTGACGCCGGAGGACTTCAAGCCTTACCTTGACGGGGCATACCGGGCCATCGCGAACCAGGTTCAGATTCCAGGCTTCCGCAAGGGCAAGGTGCCGAACCAGATCATCGACCAGCGCGTCGGCCGCGAGGTCGTCGTCGACCAGGCGATCAACGATGGTCTCGACACCTTCTACCAGCGCGCGCTCAACGAGTCGGGTCTGCTGCCGCTTGGCCGCCCCGAGGCCGACGTCACCGAGACCCCTGACCTCAAGGACTTCTCGGGCGACCTCATCGTCACCGTTGAGGTCGACGTGCGCCCCGAGGTTGAGCTCGGCGAGTACAAGGGCCTCAAGATCGAGGTCGACGCCGCTGAGGTCACCGACGAGGACGTCGAGGCAGAGCTCACCACTCTGCGCGAGCGATTCGGCACCCTGAAGACCGTTGACCGCCCGATCGAGAACGGCGACTTCGCCATCATCGACCTCGTCGCGAAGATCGACGACGAGATCGTCGACGAGGCCACCGGCCTGTCGCACGAGGTTGGCTCGGGCGAGCTGCTCGAGGGCACCGACGAGGCGCTCCTGACCCTCACTGCCGGTGAGGACACCACCTTCAACTCGACCCTCCTCGGCGGCGACCGCGCCGGCGAGACCGCCGAGATCTCGGTGACCGTGACTTCGGTCAAGGAGCGCGAGCTCCCCGAGGTGGACGACGACTTTGCTCAGCTTGCGAGCGAGTTCGACACCGTCGACGAGCTGCGCGACGACCTGCGCGAGCAGGCCGCGAAGAAGAAGACCTTCGCCCAGGTTGAGCAGGCCCGCGCGAAGGCCATCGACGCGCTCATCGAGTCGACGGAGGTGCCTGTTCCCGAGCAGATGATCGAGGAAGAGGTGGCCCGCCACCTCGAGTCCGAGGGTCTCCAGCCCGACGACAAGCACGGCGAAGAGGTGCGCGAGTCGGCCCAGAAGTCGTTCCAGCAGCAGGTGATTCTCGACGAGATCATCAAGGCCGAGTCGGTCGAGGTTGAGCAGAACGAGTTCACCGAGTTCCTGTTCCAGCAGGCGTCGCAGTACGGCATGGCCCCGCAGCAGTACGTCGAGGTGCTTCAGCAGAACAACCAGATGCCGCAGATCATCGGCGAGGTTGCCCGCTCGAAGGCGATCCTCTACGTGCTCGAGGACGCCGAGGTCGTTGACACCGCCGGCAACGCGGTCGACATCTCGGAGTACACCGCCGTCGTGAAGCAGGCTCGCGAGAAGCAGGCCGAGGCTGAAACCGAAACCGAGGCTGACGCCGAGGTCGAAACCGTCGAGGCTGCTGACGAGAGCAAGTAGTTCGCACGCGTGCGCCGGGTCGGTCATTGTGACCGGCCCGGCGCCGTCGTTTCCGGCTGCGGATGCTCGTCCACGCCCACGGCGAACAGGTGCGAATCCTCAAGGTCCCCTCGGCTAGGTTTTTCAGGAGACCTACGAAGGAGAAGCATCCGTGGCTGAACTGCAAATGCCGAATAGTGTCTTCGACCGACTCCTGAAGGACCGCATCATCTGGTTGGGCGAAGACGTTCGAGACGACAACGCGAACGAAATTTGCGCAAAGATGCTGCTGCTTTCGGCGGAAGACCCGGAGCGCGACATCTACCTCTACATCAACTCGCCCGGTGGCTCGGTCACCGCGGGCATGGCGATCTACGACACCATGCAGCTCGTGCCGAATGACGTCGTCACGGTCGGCCTGGGTATGGCCGCGTCGATGGGTCAGCTGCTGCTGACCGCGGGTGCCGAGGGTAAGCGCTACATCACCCCGAACACCCGTGTGCTGCTGCACCAGCCGCTCGGCGGCTTCGGCGGCACCTCGTCAGACATCCAGCGCCAGGCGCAGCTGATTCTTGACATGAAGCAGCGCCTCGCCGAGATCACGGCGAAGCGCACCGGCAAGACCGTCGAACAGATCAACGAAGACGGTGACCGCGACCGCTGGTTCACCGCAGAAGAGGCCCTCGAGTACGGCTTCGTCGACCACATCTCCGAGACGGCCACCTCGGTCGTCGGCGGTGGCGGCACCGACCGTCGCATCTCGAGCGACCCGGGCGAAGCCTCGAAGCCGGGCGACGAGAACTAGGCGCGAAGGAAGAAGGACTACCAAAGTGTTCAATTACCCCGCATCCGGCGCAGCCGACAACATGCCGAGCTCGCGCTACATCCTGCCGAACTTCGAGGAGCGCACGGCCTACGGTTTCAAGCGCCAGGACCCATACGCCAAGCTCTTCGAGGACCGCATCGTGTTCCTCGGCGTGCAGATCGACGACGCCTCGGCCGATGACGTCATGGCCCAGCTGCTCGTGCTCGAGTCGCAGGACCCTGACCGCGACATCACGATGTACATCAACTCGCCCGGTGGCTCGTTCACGGCCATGACCGCAATCTACGACACCATGCAGTACATCCGCCCCGAGGTACAGACCGTCTGCCTCGGACAGGCAGCCTCGGCCGCCGCCGTGCTGCTCGCCGCCGGTCAGCCGGGCAAGCGCCTTGCGCTGCCGAACGCGCGCGTGCTCATCCACCAGCCCGCCGTGAGCGGCCAGGGCCAGGGTCAGGCCTCCGACATCGAGATTCAGGCCAACGAGGTGCTGCGCATGCGCAAGTGGCTCGAAGAGGCGCTCTCGAAGCACTCGGGCAAAGACCAGGAGTCGATCTCGAGCGACATCGAGCGCGACAAGATCCTTTCGGCGCACGAGGCCCTTGAGTACGGCCTCATCGACCAGGTGCTGACGAGCCGCAAGGGCGCGCAGCCGGTCATCGTCGACTAGTTCGGCACCGCGGCAACCGCACTCACGATCGCCTCACTGTCTCGGCGCTACCTCAGCGCCCGTGACAGTGGGGCGATCGTTGCTTTCAAGGTGGCCGCGCGAGGCACGCGGTCAGCGCGAGGGCGAGGCCACCCGCAGATGCTGAGCACCTGCGACGCCAGGCCGGCCGCGACCGCCTTCGCGCCGTGCCGCAGGTAGATCGCGGCGCCCCAGTTCGCGGCGGCCATGCGCGCTGATGATGCCGGCGCCACCGGCGCGACGAAGGCAATGACGGAGGAATCGAGCACCGTGGCGAAGCCCGCGCCGAGGCAGGCGTCGAACGTCAGGCGGTCGGCACCCGGTGCCGAGTGCGCTAGTGCTAGTTGGCGGGAGCGGCGTCGACGAGTTCGAGGCCGATCTCAGTCGGTGCGGCGTGGTTGCGCTCGAGCGGTGTCCGCTCGCCGGCCTCGACCGCAAAGTCGAGGCGGTTCTCGGCGGGCGGCAGTGGGCAGGTCGCCAGGTCGGTGTAGGCGCAGGGCAGGTTGCTCGCGCGGTTGAAGTCGAGCTGGGTGTGGCCGTCGGCGTCGGGTGCGCCCACTGCGAGCGAGCGCAGCGCACCGTAGGTGGTCACGCCGCTCGTCGCATCCTTGAACAGCACGAGCAAGCCGTCGTCGCGGCCCGGGAACGCGAGCAGGCGGTGCGTCTCGCCATCGACGGTGAACTCGAGCTCTCCCGGGGAGTCGTAGACGTGCTGAATCGTATCGACGGCACCGTCCACCGTGACGGGCCGGGGCTCGTCGAATGGCAGGAAGGTCGCGTCGAGGCGCCATTGCGCGTCGGGCTCGAAGGCCGGGGTCTGGGTGTAGGTGTCGAGGAAGCTCGCGTCGTCGCGGCGTGGGCGGATGATGTCGAAGCCGCCACGCTTGGCGACCTCGATCCAGCCGCCATCGAAGCGCACGAGCACGCCGCCGCGCTCGGGAATCGGGGCGAACTCGTACTCGCCGGTGATCTGCTCGCCGTCGAGGTCGAGCCACTCGCCCTGGGCGAGGGAGACCCGCACGACGTCGTCGATTGAGGTCCAGGCGCCGGGCGCATCCGACGCCGAGATGGGCTCCTCGCCAAGCCAGAGCAGGCTCGTGATCGCGAGGAAGCCCTTCGGGTCGCGCAGGTGCTGCTCGCGGCTCGCGCGCCACTCGCGCCAGTCGTTCGCGAAGGCCGTCTCGTCGCTCGGTGCCGTCGGCGTGGTCTGCGTCATCGTCGTGCTCCTGCCTTGTCGGCCGCGGGTGGGTGTGCAGCGGCCGGAACTAGGGCCAGTATGCGCCGGGCGGCCGCCGGAATTCGCACCCGGCGAGCGCCCGACGTCACGATGCGTCACGCTCGGTAATTCGCGCGGGCGCCACTCCGCTTCGCGCGATGGGCAGGAGGCGCGGGGGAGCGACAGTGCGATGGCGACGCAGTCGGCGGCCAAGAGCTCTGACCACCTGGCTTACGTGGGCTCGTTCCCGAGCGACTTCGTCGACTTCCCGAATTAGACAGGGCAGCTCTCATATTGGCTTACGTCGGGTGGTCACCGTGGCCCGTACCACCGGCACCGGACAGGGTGGAACATCGCAGGGAACGAGCATCCAAAGCAGCATGCTGCTCGGCATCGCTGGCTTGCAGTGGGCGGGCACCGCGATCCTCCGGCGCAGGCTCGGCCTCGACCCATCCACGTACGTCCAGGTGCTTCGGCGCAGTTTGCTCGCGGTAGGCGAACGTAACCTGGCGTGCGTCGCTCTCGGCATTGTCGGGTGGTCGCGTTAGGCTGGGTCGCACCGCGTTGGGAGGAACTCATGGCACGAATCGGTGAGAGCAGCGACCTGCTCAAGTGTTCGTTCTGCGGAAAAAGCCAGAAGCAGGTCAAGCAACTCATTGCTGGCCCTGGCGTCTATATCTGCGACGAATGCGTTGAACTGTGCAACGAGATCATCCGCGAGCGGATGAGCGAAGAAGTTGGCGAGGAGGTCTCGGAGCTCGAGCTGCCGAAGCCGCGCGACATCTTCGAGTTCCTGCAGCAGTACGTCGTTGGTCAGGAAGCCGCGAAGCGCGCCTTGTCGGTGGCGGTCTACAACCACTACAAGCGCATCCGTTCGCGCAGCGAGATCGCTGCGGTCGACGAGCAGCAGTCCGACGAGCACGTCGAGATCGCGAAGTCGAACATTTTGCTCATCGGCCCCACGGGCACCGGTAAGACCTATCTGGCGCAGTCGCTCGCGCGCCGCCTCAACGTGCCGTTCGCGGTCGCCGACGCGACCTCGCTGACCGAGGCCGGCTACGTGGGCGAGGACGTCGAGAACATCCTGCTCAAGCTGCTGCAGGCGGCCGACTACGACGTCAAGCGTGCCGAGACCGGCATCGTCTACATCGACGAGATCGACAAGATTGCACGCAAGGCCGAGAATCCTTCGATCACGCGCGACGTTTCGGGCGAGGGCGTGCAGCAGGCGCTGCTCAAGATCCTCGAGGGCACGACCGCCTCGGTGCCGCCGCAGGGAGGCCGCAAGCACCCGCAGCAAGAGTTCATCGAGCTCGACACCACGAACGTGCTGTTCATCTGCGCCGGCGCGTTCGCTGGGCTTGAAGACATCATCTCGTCGCGCGCCGGTAAGAAGGGCATCGGCTTCGGCTCGCCCCTGCACACGCCGCACATCACCGAGGACGTCTTCTCTGACGTGCAACCGGAAGATCTCCACAAGTTCGGGCTCATCCCCGAGTTCATCGGCCGACTCCCGGTGCTCACGACCGTCGAACCCCTCGACGAGGACGCGCTCGTGCGCATCCTCACCGAGCCCCGCAACGCGCTCGTGCGCCAGTACAAGCGCATGTTCGAGATCGACGACGTCGAGCTTGAGTTCACCGAAGAGGCGCTGAGCGAGATCGCGACGCTCGCGGTCGAGCGTAAGACCGGCGCGCGCGGCCTGCGCGCGATCCTCGAAGAGGTGCTCGGGCCGATCATGTTCGACATTCCTTCGCGTGAAGACGTCGGCGCGGTCGAGATCACGGCCGATGTGGTGCGCAAGAACGCGGCGCCGACCATCGTGCCGAAGCCGCCGAAGGCCGTTCCGAACGAGAAGTCGGCGTAGCCGGCACGACGAGGGGCGCGCGCAGCGACTGAGCGGCCAGGTAGAATTTGTCGCACCTGTTCGGCAATCCGCCTGGAGCTCCACTCATGCCGCTTCGCCAGCGTTCCGTAGCCACCGCCCTGCTGGGGGCGGCGGTGCTGTGTGCCGTGGGCTCGCTGCTCGTTGGCTGCACCGAGACAGGCGGCACTCCGAGTAGCTCGGCGTCGCCGTCGGCTCAGACGCTCGACGAGCCGAACACCGAGCCACCGATGAACACGAGCGAGTTTGGTGGCGAGGCCGCGCCCGCGCCAACCGACGGCTCCGAGGTAGTCGTGCCGACGCAGTCGGCCGACGACGGACCGCGCGCATCCGAACTCACCACTCTCGAGGTGGGCGACGAAGACTACAGCGACCTCGATTGGCGTGTCTCCTGCTCTGGCCTCGACGCGAACCCGACGATCATCGCCTCGGCAACCGACGGCGACCTGCACCTCACGCTGGTGTTGCTCAGTTCGTCGCCCACCTCGCTGAGTTCGCTCATGCTGTCCTCGGGCGAAGCCGGCGGCAGCTCGCACACGAACACCGGCCTCACGGTGAACCCCGGCGCAGGTCAGGGCAGTGGCTCGCTCGACGTCGAATCATCGACGCTGTCGTCGACCGGGCGTGGTCTCGAGTTTGGCCCCGACGCCGCAGGCACGAATGCCGATACGATCTATTCGTTCTCGGTAACCTGCGCATCGGCATAGCTGCCGACGCCGATGGTTGGCGGTCGCCTCCGCCCACAGGCCGACGACACAAGAACGACGAGTCGGTAACTTGGCTTTCGTGGCAATCACTGCCACGAGTTACCCCCTGAAAGGACGTCACCGTGCCTCGGAACGACCGACTTCTGCAAAGTTTGTTTGCTGCCGCGATGATCCCGATGGCCGCTCTCGGCCTCACGGCCTGCGCGCCTTCCAGTTCTCCCGAAGCGGGCGACAACGATTCGTCGAGCAGTAATGAGGCGGGCTCGACGCGCCCCGCCCCACCGTTTTCCTGGGGCGAGGATTCGGCCACGACCGAACCGGAGGGCACCCCGTCGCCCATCGAACCGCCGCCCACGTTGGACGGTCCCGACGCAACTCAGGACGCCCCGGAGGCCACGACCGACACTGGCGGCTCGGGCAACTCCGGTGGTTCGGGCGGTTCGAGCAGCGGCAACGTCGTCAAGTACGGCGACGTCGACCTCTCTGACAAGGACTGGGACGTCTCGTGCACCGACGACTACGCCAATGGCTACGTCTTTGATGGGCAGGATGGCGACGACTACCACAGCGTCTCAGTCTCGCTCAACGCCGACGGCTCGGTCGATTACGTCATGATCGACTCTGACACCAACTACTCGCTCTACTACTCGGACGGCGTCACCGGTTACCCGGAGCTTGCCGCCACCGCGAGCTACACTCCGGGCGTTGAAATGCAGGCGAGCGGAACCGGTACGGTCGACTACGAGTTCACGGAGTACGAGGACTTCGAGATCACGCTCGTGTGTGACTCGTCGTTCTAACCAACAAGTAACCTGAAGAGATTCCTAGGAGAGGTGCACGCAATGCGAGCGAACCTGCGACACGCGAGCGGTGCCATCGCCGCGCTGGCCGCGATGACCCTGCTCGTCGGCTGCTCGACCTCGAACACCGATTCGCCCGAGGCCGACGCGAACCGACCGGAGTCGGACGGCAGCAACATGCCCTTCAATCTGACGGCAAGCGGCGGCGGCAGCACGACGCCCGACACCGGGCCCACCGAGACCACCGGCAGCGACTCGGGCTCGAGTAGCGACTCTGGCTCGGGCAGCGATTCGGGCAGTTCGGGTGGCTCTGGCGGTGGCGACGGCACCTCGGTCGTGAAGTACGGCGACGTCGACCTGTCGGACTCGAACTGGACGGTCACGTGCATGGATGACTACCTCATGGCGAGCGACATCGAGGGCGATGACTACTCCGCCGACAACAACAGCGTCAGCGTTTCGCTCGACAGCGACGGCAATGTCGATTACGTCATGGTGGTGCCGGTGGAAGGTTCCTCGCTCTATTACTCGAGCGATCTGTCTGAGAGCGACCCGCCCAAGGTGTCGTTCGAGGGCATGGACTTTGAGGTGAGCGGCGAGGCGTTCCTCGACTACGACACCTCGAACCTCGCGCAGTTCGAGATCAAGCTCACCTGCGACTCGAAGCTCTAGTCGACACAACGAGGTACTTGGGAGGGCCAGTGACTTCACGAACGCGACGCGCGCTGACGTCCGTCGGCGGGATTTCGGCGGCCCTCATGGCACTGATGGCGTGCTCGCAGCCTGGTGGCAGCGATCCCGAGCCCGAACGCCCGGAGTCCGACGGAAGTAACCTCCCGTTTGCGCTGCCCGGTAATGACGAGCCCGACCCGACGCCGACGCCGACGACCGAGCCCGATCCGACGCCGAGCAGCACCTCGGGCGGCGGAAGTGGCGATAGCGACGGCGCTGACAGCATCAAGCTTGACGGCGAAGACGTGACGGGCACCTCGTGGCAGGTCACCTGCTCGCCCGACGCGACCGGCACCTACCGCGTTACCGCGTCGAACGACGACGGCGGGTACATCTTCGTGCTCGTCGATGGCGAGGGGAAGTTCGAGCGCTTCGAGTACGCGCCTGACGACGGTACCTCGACAGTGCGGTACTGGTACTGGGTCAACGAGCACGAGGGTGAATCGACTGCCCTCGAAACGTCGGGGCCCGACTTCAAGGATGGCAAGGTGACGATCACCGGCCAGACGTACGAGTACGACGATTTCGACTACGCCACGCCCGTCAGCTACGACGTCACGCTCACCTGCGACACCACGGACTAGCGAAGACGGGGGTACGGCATGCGAGGCAAGCTTGGCAATGGGGTAGGCACGGTCGCGGCGGTCAGTGCGGTCATGCTGTTGACCGCCGGCTGCGCGCCACAGAGCAGCGCGAAGGCCGACATCGACCCTGCCGACGGCAACTGGTACCAGGTCGGTGTCGACTTCACCTCGGCGTGGGGCGAGGTTGTGACCTGGGACGGTGGGCCCGACCTGAGCGGGATGGACTGGGATGTCGACTGCCAGCCGAACGAGTACTACGCGGTCTACGCCTACGGCAACGTGAACTCAGCTGAGGAACCATACATTGCAATTCGTATCGACACCGACGGCACGGTTCAGCAGCTGCAGGCCACCCCGAGCAGTACGTCGTACGACAATTTCCTCTGGTATTCGTCAGCCGAGAAGTCGAACATGCCGTCCAATGTCGACCCGGGGAAGGTCGTGTTCGAAGGCAATGGCGTGCGTGTCTCGGGTCAGGCCTTCCAGTACTCCGACTTCGACTACGCGACTCCGCTTAACTACGAGATCCGATTGACCCGCGACTCGCAGGGCTAGCAGTCAGCAGAACTGCAATGCGAGACGACAGGCAACGCTGAAGGAACGCCGCAGCGGCGTCCGCACGCCTGCTCATCACGACCGGATGCGCGACCTCGAGCAACGCGGGCGGCACGGGCGCCGATATCGACCCAGCAGTTGCGAACGAGCCGTACGTCGGCATTCCCGTTGGGGCAAGCGTTCCAGCACCTCGACTACGACCACGAGACCGCGATCGATGTTGAGCTTCGGCTCACCCGCGATGTCTGGGACTAGACGTCCTCACCCTCGAGCAGCGCCCGGCGACGCAGCAGCGGTGCGATGCTCGGCTCCTCGCCGAGGAAGTCACGCACCATCGTGAGTTCGTCGCGCGAACCACCCGGTTGCAAAACGGCCTCGCGGAAACGGCGACCGGTGGCCGCCAGGTCGTCGGAGCGTTCGAACACGTCGACCGAGGCCGCGTCGAACACCTCCGACCAGAGGTAGCCGTAGTACGAGGCCGCGTAGCCGCCGCCGAAGATGTGCTGGAAGTATGTGATCGAGTATCGAGGGGGTACCGCGGTGAAGTCGAGCCCCGCGTCGGCGAGCACGCGCTGCTCGAACTCGGCCAGGTCGCTGACATTCGCGGCCTCGTCGGGCGAGAGCTGGTGGAGCGCATGGTCGAGGGTGCTCGCGGCCACGTTCTCGGCGGTGAGGAAACCCTGGTTGAAGGTCGCGGCGGCCCGAAGCTTGGCCGCGACCGCTTCCGGCAGCGCCTCGCCCGTCTCGTAATGCTGGGCGTACCCGGGCAGGATCTCGGGGTGGAGCAGCCACGACTCATTGACCTGGCTCGGGAACTCGACGAAGTCGCGCTTCACCTCGGTGCCCGACTGCGCCGGGTATACCGTGTGGGCGAGCAGCCCGTGCAGCGCGTGGCCGAACTCGTGGAAGAGCGTTTCGACCTCGTCGAAGGTGAGCAGCGTCGGCGCACCCGCCGGCGGCTTCGTGACGTTGAGGATGTTGAACACGACGGTCTTGTGCCCGAACAGCTCGTTCTGCTGCAGGTAGGTCGACATCCAGGCGCCGCCGCGCTTCACGTCGCGGGCGTAGAGATCGACGATGTAGAGCCCGAGGCCGCTGCCATCTTGGTCGAACACCTCGAAGACGCGCGCGTCGGGGTGGTGCGCCACGAGGTCCTCGCGTTCACTGAACGTGATGCCGTAGAGCAGGTTGGCGGCCCGGAACACCCCCTGCTCGAGCACCCGACCGGCCTCGAAGTACGGGCGCAGGGCGGTCTCGTCAACGTCAAAGTCGCGCTCGCGCACCTGTTCGGCGTAGAACGCCCAGTCCCACGGCTCGATCGGGGTGTCGCCAGCGAGTTCTTGGAGCTTCGCCTGCTCGCGCTCGACGCTCGGGGCTACAGCGCGTCCGAGACGCGCGAGGCGCTCGTTCACCGCATCCTTCGACCCTGCGGTCGAGTCGACGAGCCGGAGGTCGGCGTAGGTGTCGAAGCCGAGCAGGGTCGCCTTCTCGGCCCGTAGCTGCAGCAGCTCGCGCACAATCGCCGAGTTGTTGTTGCCGTTGTCGCGCGCACCTCGGCTGCGCGAGGCACGGTAGATGCGCTCGCGCAGGGCCCGGTTGGTGAGCTTCGCGAGCCAAGCGTGCCCGACCGGCAGCGTCAACGTGATGCGGTACTTGCCCTCGAGCCCGGCCGCGGTCGCGGCCTCGAGCGCCGAGGCCTTGTCGGCCGGGTCGAGGCCGTCGAGCTCGGACTCGTCGTCGACGACGACCGCGAGCTCGTTCGTGTCGGCGAGCAGCTGTCGCACGAACTGCGACTGCAGGCGGGCCTCGCGCTGGTTGAGCTCCGCGAGACGCTCCTTGTCGGCATCGCTGAGGGTGGCGCCGGCGAGGCGGAATCGCAGCTCGTAGTCCTCGACCAGCTTGAGCTGGTCGTCGCGCAGCCCAAGCGCGTCGCGCTGCTCGTAAATTGACCGCACGCGCTCGGAGAGCGCGCTGTTCAGGTGAATTCGGTCTTCATGTGCGGCGAACTTGGGGGCGTACTCCTCTTCGAGCGCCTCGATCTCGGGTGTGGCGTCGGACGACGCGAGGGCGAACAGCACCGAACCCACGCGCCAGAGTAGTTCGCCCGAGGCCT
>NZ_JASCYH010000042.1:0-18635 GCF_030011715.1 Gulosibacter sediminis
TTGTAGTTCTGGCCCTGCCAGAACTACAACAACCGACCACTCAACGCATTTCCGGGGAGGGCGGCTTGGCAGGGCGGATGCGCCAGCCGGCTGCACTACGCTCAGAACGCTATGTCCCGCCTCGCCACGATGTTCGCTGCGCTCGCCGACACCGCGCTCGCGGTCGTCGTCGGCATTCTTACGCCACTCGCCGTCGCCGCGGCCGGGTGGCTCATTTCTGGCAGCTTCCAGACGACCCCGTGGGAGGTGCCGCTTGCCGCAGCGATGGCGCTGTGGACGCTCGGCCTCACGAGCGCCGTCGGCTTCACAGTGCATCCGGAGGCCTTCCCCTCGCTGCAGCTCGCCGAGCCGTTCGGCTTCGTCGTCTCGCTCGCGCCGCTCGCGATCACGGCCTACATTGCCTGGTTCGCGTGGCGCACCGGCCGCCGCATCGTCGAGGCCGACGAGGACGGCCCGTGGCTGTCGCTCGCGGTCAGCGCGGCCGCCTTCATCATCGGCAACCAGCTCGCGCTCCAGCTCGGCGGCACCGACATCGCCCGCCTCGAGCCGGGCGGGGTCGCCGCAGGCGGCACGCTCATCTGGGTCGTCGGACTCCTCGCTGGCGCGCGCATCTGGGAGTTTGTGCCCTGGACTCGCCTGCTCGGCGACCGTACCGACGCGATTCTGACCGCCGCATCCCGCGCCCTTCGCCTCGCGCTCGGCTTCGTCGTCGGCCTGTTCGCGCTCGCGAGCGCGCTCGTGCTCGGCGGTCTCGTGCTGAACATGGGTGACATTGTGGGCCTCACGCAGTTGCTTCAGCTCGATGCCTGGGGCAATGTGTCGGTCGGTCTCACCGAGCTGCTCTACCTGCCGACGCTGCTCGTGTGGGCGATCGCGTGGCTGCTCGGCGCGGGCGTCCAGTTCGGCGCCGGCACGATGGCGAATCCCGGTGCGACCGATGCGGGCCCGCTGCCCATCCTGCCGCTGCTCGGCGTCGTGCCCGAGCCGCAAACCACCCTGCTCTGGTCGCTGCTCGCGCTGCCGGTGTTGCTCGCGGCGGTGCTGACGATGTGGCTGCGCACGACGACGAAGGGCGCGGATGCGGGGCCCTGGTGGCAGCGCCTCATCGTGCCCGCGTCGGGCGCGATCGTCGCGGCGCTCATCCTCACCTGGCTCGCGTACCTCTCGCGCGGCGCGGTCGGCCCGGGGCGCCTCACCGAATTCGGCCCAGTGCCTTGGCTCGTGCTCGTCTACGCGACCGCGCTGCTGCTCATCGGCGCGGTCGCAGGCGCGTACATCCCCGTGCCCGTCCTCGCGGCCGACGAACTCGAGACACCGGAGGAGCCGGGCGCGTTCCGTGACCTCGCGACCGAAGATCTCGAGGACGTGCGCACCGCCCGCACCCTCCGCGCGGTCGAGGACGACGCCGACCCCTACGCCGAGTTCGAGGACCTCGACGGGCCGGCCCGCACCGCCTGGTGGCGGCGGGCCGTCTACGCGACGCAGGATCGCCTCGACGACCTCACCGCCGGCCGCCGACGCACCACCACGGCCGCCCGCGACGCCGACGGCGACGGTGACTGGCCTGAGGACGATCGCGACCACGCCACCGAGCCGCGCGACCAGTTCGACACCGATGAGCTCGAACGCGGCGAGCTGCGCGCTGCCGAGTCTGAGTCTGAGGCTGACGAGTTCGACGCCGACGACGACGAGGATGCGCCGCTCACGGTCGTACGCCGGGCCCGGCAACGATCGGTCGCGGGCAGCGCCATCGCGCATGATGACGACGCGAGCGACGAGCCCACGATCGACACCGACGCTGCCCCCGAGCCCACCGCATCCGACCGAGCGACTCGTCAGCGCGACGCTGACCAGCGTTCGACGCGCGGTCGCAAGCCCGCGCCGCGCCGCAACCTCGGCGACCTGGCAGACGCACTGCGGCGCCCCGACGAACCCGACATCTACGGAGATATCGACCTCGACGAGGCGCCGCGAGGACCTCGAAAGTAGCGTTACTGCTTGGTGACCTGGTCGTCGCCAAAGTTGGGCGCCTGCTGGCCGTACTGCGGCGCGGCGGCGTCACCCTGTGTCGACTGCGCCGGGTAGTAACCGGCCTGCGCGCCGTACTGCTGGGCCTGCGCCTGCTGCGCCTGCTGCGCCTGCGCGGGCGTCCACTGCGAGGCCTGCGCCCCCTGCGACTGCTGCTGCCACTGCTGCGACTGCTGGGGCGCGCCGTACTGCGGCGCGGCCTGCTGGCCGCCGAATTGCCCCGCGGCCGACTGGCCGCCGGCCTGCTGCTGCTGCGCATCCTGGTTGCCCTTGCGGGTCACGACGGCGACGATGAGCAGAATGATGCCGAGCGGGATGAGAATGACCGGACCCCACACCTGCACCATGAGGCGCACGTTGTTCGCACCGTTCGTGCCCTCGGTGACCCAGAAGACGTCCATGAAGTCGATGCCGGGGTACTCGGCTACCGTGCGGGCGGTGTTGAAGATGTTGAGCGCGAGCAGCACGATGCCGATGACGAGCGAGCTGAGCCCGAAGCGAACGAACGGGTTGGCCTGTTTGCGGAACATGTTGGGGGGTCTCCTCGAAGTCGTCCGGCGCTCGTGCGCCGTGTCTCCTCAAATCATTCCGGTCGGATGCTCGGGGCGGATCGGTCGACGGATGTACTGCCTGGCCTACCGCGCGCGCATTTCCTACCGAGTGGGGCCCCGGCGGCTTCCCGCGGCGTCCAGTCGCGTGCCGCGTAGAATTGCCTGGTGCTTAAGGTCGTCGTGCTCATCTCCGGAACCGGATCGAACCTTCGCGCGCTCCTCGACGGCCTCGACGAGGCGCGCGCGAGCGATGCGCCCATCGCCGCCGAGATCGTCGCGATCGGCGCCGACACCGAGCGGGCGAACCTCGCACTCGGCGACGAGCGGGGCATCCCGACCTTCGTCGTCGCGCCGGGCGCGTACCCCGACCGCGCCGCGTGGGGGGATGCGCTGCTCGCCAAGGTGCGCGAGTTCGGCCCCGACCTGACGATCCTTTCGGGCTTCATGCGTCTCGTGCCGCCGCGCGTCGTCGACGCACTCGCGCCCGAGCTGCTCAACACGCATCCCGCGTATCTGCCCGAGTTCCCCGGCGCGCACGCCGTGCGCGATGCCCTCGAGGCCGGCGCCAACGAAACTGGCGCCACGATCATGATCGTCGACAACGGTGTCGACACGGGCCCCATCATCGACCAGCGCCGCATCGCCATCACCCCCGATGACACCGAGGTGACGCTGCACGAACGCATCAAGGTCGTCGAGCGGCAGCTGCTGCTCGACACGGTGCGACACCTCGCCGCCGGCACCCTGAACCTGAAGGAGATCGCGTCATGAGCGCCCCGAAAATCACCGAACCCCGTCGCGAGCGCGACCGCGTCGAGATCCGCCGCGCTCTGATCTCCGTCTCGGACAAGACCGACCTCGAGCGCCTCGCGACCGCGCTCGGCGAGGCCGGCGTCGAGATCGTCTCGACCGGCTCGACCGCGGGGCGCATCCGCGACCTCGGCGTGGCCGTGACCGACGCCGCCGACGTCACCGGCTTCCCCGAGATGCTCGACGGCCGCGTCAAGACGCTGCACCCGGCGATTCACGGCGGCCTGCTCGCCGACCTACGCCTCGCGTCGCACGAGCAGCAGCTCGGCGAGTTCGACATCAAACCCTTCGACCTCGTTGTCGTGAATCTCTACCCATTCGCCGAGACCGTCGCCTCGGGCGCGCAGGGCGACGACGTGGTCGAGCAGATCGACATCGGCGGTCCCGCGATGGTGCGCGCCTCGGCGAAGAACCACGCGAACGTGGCGATCGTCGTGTCGCCGGCGAGCTACGACGAGGTCATTGCCGCGCTGGGCGACGGCGGCACGACGCTTGCGCAGCGCCGCGACCTCGCGGCCGCAGCCTTCGCGCACACCGCGGAGTACGACACCAACGTCTCGAACTGGTTCAAGCGCGAGCTCGCTGCTGCGGCCGAGGCGGATGCGCCTGCCGCGCTGCCCGAGCAGCTCAAGGTCGTCGCGGCCGAGCGCACCCCGCTGCGCTACGGCGAGAACTCGCACCAGCGGGCGGCGCTCTACCGCCTCGCCGACGGCCACGGCATCGCCCAGGCGACGCAGCTGCACGGCAAGGAGATGTCGTATAACAACTACGTCGACGCCGATGCCGCCGTGCGCGCCGCCTACGACTTCGCTGAGCCCGCCGTCGCGATCATCAAGCACGCGAACCCCTGTGGCATCGCGATCGCGCCCGTCGACCTTGACGACGCCGCGGCCATCGCCGAGGCACACCGCCGCGCGCACGCGACCGACCCCGTGTCGGCCTTCGGCGGCGTCGTCGCCGCGAACCGCGAGGTGTCGGCCGAGATGGCGCAGACCCTGAGCGAGATCTTCACCGAGGTTGTCGTCGCCCCCGGCTTCGCCGACGAGGCGCGCGAGATCCTCTGGCGCAAGAAGAACATCCGCCTGCTCGAGCTGCCCGAGGGCTACGCGCGTGAGGCACTCGAGCTGCGCCAGATCTCGGGTGGCCTGCTCGCGCAGACCCCCGACACCTACGCGCCCGAGGGCATCAGCGCGAGCTGGGAGCTCGTCACCGGCGGGGCCGCCGACGAGGCGACCCTGCGCGACCTCGAGTTCGCGTGGAAGGCCGTGCGCGCCGTGAAGTCGAACGCGATCCTGCTCGCCCACGACGGCGCCGCGGTCGGCGTCGGCATGGGCCAGGTCAACCGCGTCGACTCGTGCCACCTCGCGGTGAACCGTGCGGGCGAGCGCGCGAGCGGCTCGGTCGCCGCATCCGACGCCTTCTTCCCCTTCGCCGACGGCCTCGAAACCCTCATCGCGGGCGGCGTGCGCGCCGTCGTGCAGCCGGGAGGCTCGATTCGCGACGACGAGGTGAAGGCGGCCGCCGAGCAGGCCGGCATCACGATGTACTTCACCGGCGAACGCCACTTCTTCCACTAACCCCGCGCAGCCCTCCCCGCCGCCGACTCAGAAAGCCCGATTTGTCTCAGCAGTCCACTCCGAAACCCCAGCTCGCCATCGTCGCGCTCGCCGCGCTCGCGGCGGCCGGGGTGACGCTCGCCGCGACCCTGTTTAAGACGAACGAACGCGACCTCACCTTCTCTGTGTCGGTGTGGGACACGTTCTCGAACGCGTTCGGCATCGCCGCCGTGCCGGTGCTGATCTACTTCGTCGCGCTCGCGATCTTCGGCCTCTTCGGCTGGCTGCGCAACTGGTGGCGCGGGCTCATCGCGGGCACGGTGTCGATCATCATCGGCGGCGCGCTCGGGTACCTGCTGCAGATCGTCTCGAACGGGGTCGACCTCAACGGCGACGCCTGGGCGGCGATCTTCAGCGAGTTCCTCGGCCTCAACTTCCCGTTGCTTGTCTCGGGGATGCTCTCGGCGACCTTCGTCGCACCCGCGGCCCTGCGCACGCTCGCGCCGGTGGCCGGCGAGCCCGCACGTTACGCTGCGGCCGCGAGCGGCGAGGCAACCGCCTCGACGTTCGACTCCGGCTCGGCGTTCCTGCGCATCCCCTCGGACGCGCTGCTCGAGCGACTCGGTGACGAATCGGACGATGCGAACGAGCAGTGGGAGGCCCTCGTCTCGGCATTCGAGCAGCACGACTGGGGCACGCAGGCCGTGCCGGGCGGCGACGAGGACGATGAGCGGTCGGTGCTGCTCGGCGACACCGCACTCGTGCTCGGCGAGCAGGTCATCATGGCTCGCCCGAAGCACGGCGAGGCCCGCGCGAGCCTCATCGCCGTGCGCGAAACCCTCGAGACCGCGGGTGCCGTGTTCGACGAGCTTGAGGCCCCCGCCGAGTTCAACCCGGCCGACGTCGTGCAGGCCGAAGGCGTGCTCTACGTCGGTGTCGGCGGCACGACGAATAAGTCGGCCGTGCGCGGCCTGCGCCGCCTGCTTGGTGACCGCGGCTATCGCGTCGTCGGCGTGCCGATGATGGGCTCGGTGCCGCTCAGCGAGGCGCTCAGCGTACTACCCGACGGCACTCGACTCATTTGGCGCGAGGCGCTCGAGACCCCCGATGTGCTCGGCGACTGCCTCATCGCCCCCGAGCCCGCGGGCGCCGCGGTGCTCGCGCTCTCGCCGACGGTGCTCGCCGTGTCAGCCGACGCCCCGAGCACGGCAGACCTGCTCGAAGACCTCGGCTACGAGGTCGAGCGGCTCGACATCAGCGCCTTCGCACAGGTCGGCGGCACGCTGCCGCGGCTCTCGCTGCGTTCGCGCGACTAGGCCATGAACGAAGAACCCCGCGACCAATGGTCGCGGGGTTCTTCGTTGCGTCGCCGTGCGCGGGCGCCCTAGGAGATCTTGCGGATGCCGATGACCTCGCCGTACTGCGTCTCGCCGACAATCTCGAAGCCCATCGCGGTGAAGAACTTGCCGGGGCCGAGGTCGCCGTCTTCCCAGACCGCGACCACCTGGTCGAAGCCACGGTTGACGGCCTCGTCGACCACCGCGTCCACCGCGAACCGGCCGATGCCGCGGCGCTGCTGCGTGGCGTCGACGTTCATACGGAGGATCGTGGCTCGGTAGAGCTCATCTGCCGCCTCTTCGTTGAACGTCGCCATGATGAAGGCGACGATGTTGCCGTCGGCCTCGACCACGCGCGGCCACATGGTCTCTTGGTTGACGTAGGCCTCGGCAATCGAGTGCGAAACGGGGGCAACGAATGCCTCCTGCCCGGGCTTGAGCGTGAGGGCGTTAGCGGCGACGACGTTGTCGGCGGTCAGCGGGGCGATGCGCATCTCAGTCATGTTCGCAGCGTACCTGGAAGTCTTGAAACCGCCCGGGGTGTTTACCAGGATGAAGCGAAACTCGCACGTGACGGCAACCTAGACTGAACGGAGGTTTGTTGATGGCGCGCTGGCACAGGCCGGCTGCACACGGGGAGGTCGGGATGACTCAGGAGGCGACAGGCGGCTTGCGAGAGCTCACGGTGCTGGTGCGCTCGGACGGCGAAGGCGAGCTGCGCGATGGCGGACGAGTGACCCGGATGCGCGCGGCGGATTCCGACGAACTCCGCGGCATGCTCATGGAGCGGGCGCTCGCGGTCGCGTTCGACGAGGGCGTCGACGTGCACGTGACGACGATCGACGTCGATGGCGTTTATGACTTGCTTTGCACGGCAGATGGCCAGGTCGACGAGGTCGGCGATATGCGACCGCTGCAGCCGGGGGACAACGACCTCACGCCCGAGGCGCCGATCCGTCAGACCGACGGCGGCTACGCGTCGCTGTTCGGACTCGACGTCGACGAGCCGTCGACCGACGTTGATGCGCCGAGCGTGCCCGTGCACGAGACCGAGCGACTGCCGCGCGAGGCCATGATGGCCAAGCTCGACTACGACGAACTGCTGCGTGGCGAAGAGACGGCGCAGGACGAAGACGCCGCGCTCTCGACGCAGGGGCTGTTCGACGGCGCGAAGACCGGCCCGGTGCCGGTCGGCGAGGCTGACGAGTTGCTCGACGAGGAAGTCGACGATGAGTTCCACGATGAGGGACTCGACCACGACTTTGACGAGCTCGACGAGCAGCAGGCGGCCTCCGACGATGCGGTCGCAGCCGAACACGAGAGCACTGCCGACGCCGACTTGAACAACTCGGCCGACGCCGAAGCCGCCGACTCGAGCGACCCCGCCGACGCCGACGCCGACGCCGACGCCGCCGACGTCGCCGCGGACCGCCCGCCGTTCGAGCAGACGCCGGGCGCGAAGCCGCCCGTGTGGCGTGACCGGCCGGCCGACGCCGCGACTCAGGGCTGGCGCGACCAGGACGTGACGGACGAGGACGTCGCCGACACCGACGAGTGGCAGCCGAACTTCCTGCGCGCCCGCGAGGCGAACGACGCGCCGGCGGCGACGCCAAACCAGAGCCCCGCGGCCGCTCGCGCCGCGCAGGCCGCCGCGAGCGTCGCAGCCGAGCACGGTGGCAGCCACGACCGACGGGGCACGCCGCCGAAGCCCGAACACCGACCGAACACCGAGGGAGTGCCGACCCTCGACGACTTCTTCGCCGAGAAGTCGCCGGCGCGCAAGCGGCCCGCCGAGCAGGGATGGCGCGCGAACCTGCGCCGCATGACCGGCGGGCTCATCACGCTCGGCCCGGGCGCGAAGGAGCGCAGCCGTCGCGACGAGATCGCGTCGATTCAGCGCACCTTCCAGGGCCCGCGCACGATCGTCGTGATGAACCCGAAGGGTGGCGCCCACAAGACCACCGCGACGCTGATGATCGCGGCGACCTTCGGCACCATGCGCGGCGGCTACACGCTCGCGTGGGATAACAACGAGACCCGCGGCACCCTCGGGTGGCGCTCGCGCCCCGGCGTGAACAAGAACACCGCCGTCGACCTGCTGCGCGAGCTGCCGCGCTTCGAGATCTCGGGCGGCATGACGATCGCCGACGTCGACCGCTACGTGCGCAACCAGGGCGACGCGAAGTTCGACGTGCTCGCGAGCGATGACGACGCGGCGAGCGCCGCGATCATCGACGACGACGCGTTCAGCCGCCTGCACACCGTGCTGTCGCGGTTCTACCGCATCATGGTCATCGACACGGGCAACAACATGCGCGCCTCGAACTGGGAGGCCGCGCTCGACGTCGCCGACCAGCTCGTCATCGTGTCGACGGCACGCGAAGACACGGCGGCATCGGCCGCGTGGCTCGCCGACGGCCTGCGTGAGCGCGGCTACGGTGACAAGCTTGCGAACGCCGTGACGATTCTCTCGTCGCCCTCCGAGAAGGAAGACACCGACCTCACCCAGAAGCTCACCTCGCACTTCCAGCAGCTCACGCGCGCCGTCGTGTCGGTGCCGTACGACCAGGAGTTCGTGGGCGGCGGCGAGCTCGACATCCCGAGCCTGCAGCCCGGCACCCTCGAAGCCTGGCGCCACGCGGCGGCCGTCATCTCGCAGGGGCTGTAGCGCGCATCCGGGTGCCGCGAGGCATCTAGGCTAGAGGTATGTTGCGTGTTGTAGCGGGAGAGCAGTCGGCCACCCCGGCCGAAATGGATGCCATCGTTGCCGGGCTCGACGAGCGCGCGGGGGTCATTCTCGCGTCGGGCGTCGAATACCCGGGCCGTTACACACGATGGGACATCGGCTTCATCGACCCGCCGCTCTCGCTCGAGGGCCGCGGGTTCGAGCTGCGGATGCGCGCGCTCAACGACCGCGGGCGGGTGCCGCTCGCGTGCTTCACCGACGCGCTCGAAGCCGCCGACGGCATTGACGTCCAGCGGGTCGACGAGACCGACACGCGTATTCGTGTCACCCCACAGCGCGACGAACTGCTCCCCGAAGAGCAGCGCACGCGCCGCCGCTCGAGCTTCACGGTGCTGCGGGTCATTCTCGAGCAGTTACCAAAGGACTCGGGCCGGCACTTCGGCCTCTACGGCGCGTTCGGCTACGACCTCGTGCGGCAGATCGAGACGCTCGCCGAGCCCGCCGGCGGCGAGCAGCGCGACCTCGCGGTGTATCTGCCCGACAGCATCCTTGCCGTTGACCGGCAGCGCGGCGACGCGCGTCGCTACGACTTTGACTTTGACTACGAGGGCGCCTCGACCATCGGCGTCGCCCGCAGCGAGACCGTGTCGCCATTCACCGCGGCGCCGGCCTCGGCCGAGGCGAGCCGCGACCACGCGCCGGGGGAGTATGCCGCGCTCGTGCGTGAGGCGAAGCATTCGTTCGCACGCGGTGACCTGTTCGAGGTCGTGCCGGGCCAGGCGTTCCGTCGCCCCGTGCGCACCTCGCCGGCGCAGGTGTTCCGCAACCTCGTGCGCGACAACCCCGCGCCCTACGGCGCGCTCATGAACCTTGGCGACAACGAGTTTCTCGTCACCGCGAGCCCCGAGATGTTCGTGCGTGTGCACGGCTCGCGGGTCGAGACCGCGCCGATCTCGGGCACAATCGCCCGCGGCGCCGATGCGATCGAGGATGCCGACCGCATCCGCACCCTGCTCAACTCTGACAAGGACGCCTCGGAGCTCACGATGTGCACCGACGTCGACCGCAACGATAAGTCGCGCATCTGCGAGCCTGACAGCATCCGCATTATCGGGCGCCGCCAGGTCGAGCTCTACTCGAAGGTGATCCACACCGTCGACCACGTCGAGGGCAGGCTGCGCGAAGGCTTCGACGGGCTCGACGCGATCGCGACGCACATGTGGGCCGTGACCGTTACCGGGGCCCCGAAGATCTGGGCGATGCGGTTCATCGACGAGCACGAGCGCTCGCCGCGCACCTGGTACGCCGGCGCGCTCGGGGTGCTCTATGCCGACGGCGACGTCAACACCGGCCTGACAATTCGCGCGGCGATGATCCGCGAGGGCATCGCCGAGGTGCGCGCCGGTGGCACGCTGCTCATCGACTCGACGCCCGAAGACGAAGAGCGCGAGACCGAGATGAAGGCGCAGGCGCTGATCGAGGCGATTGCGGCGGGCCCGGATGCGACGGCCGCGGCCGAAACTGAGACCGAGCCGGTCGCCGCGAGCGGCGCGGGGCACCGCATTCTCATGTTCGACCACGAGGACTCGTTCGTGCAGATGCTTGCCGGCTACCTGCGCGCGACCGGAGCCGAGGTGCGCACGGTGCGCGTGCCGCGGGGTGGGCTTTCGGAGGCCGACATTCAGGCCGCGCTCGACGACGCCGACCCGAGCCTCGTCGTGATGTCGCCGGGGCCTGGCAACCCGCGCGACTTCGAGGATGCGCGCATCCTCGCCGCCGTCGACGCTCGCGGCCTCGCCGTGTTTGGCGTGTGCCTCGGGCAGCAGGCGATCGGCGAGTACTTCGGTGCGTCGCTCGGCCAGCTCGGGTATCCGCTGCACGGCAAGGAGCGCGAAGCGGTGCGAGTGGCCGAGGGGTTCCTCGACGAACTGCCCGAGCGCATCGTGACCGGCCGCTATCACTCGCTGTATATCGATCCGGCGACGCTGCCCGACGAACTCGTCGTCGTCGCGAGCGACGACGACGGCGTGCCGATGGCGATTCAGCACCCCGCGCAGCCGTGGTTCGCGGTGCAATTCCATCCCGAATCGCTCATGACGCTGCGCGATGCGGCAGGTCGCCGCATCATCGACGCGGTGTTCGAGCGCATCCCCGCGCCGCAACTTTCGGCGCGCTAGCCGGGCGTGTTGCGCGGGCCTGCTTCGACGGGCCGCAGAGTGGACGCAATGTGCCGTGAAACCCTTGGTCAGGCGGGTTTTTGGGTGCAATTTGTCACGTGACGAATGGTTGCGAAGAAACCGGTCAAAATTGGGGCATATTCGTCGGCGCGTCGATTACCAACCGTTCACCGATTGAGCCCAAAATCGAGCGGTGAATACGCGTATTGATTTCCGTTACCTCTCCGAAGACGACACGATCGCCGCTGGAGTGATGGACATGGCCGCCTGCGTCGATGCGATGGAAGAGACCTTCGCGCTCTACGCCGCCGGCGACTACCGCATGGCCGGCCCGAACAACGACTCGCACGGCGCCCGCATGATTTTCCCCGATGACCCGCCGTTCGAGAATATGCCCGCGAACAGCGACGACCGCCGCTTTACCGCGATGCCGGCCTACCTCGGTGGCTCGTTCGGCACGACGGGCGTGAAGTGGTACGGCTCGAACCTCGCGAACCGCGACAAGGGCCTGCCGCGCTCGATCCTCATGTTCATGCTCAACGACACCGACACTGCGGCGCCGCTCGCGCTCATATCGGCCAACCTGCTCTCGGCGATGCGCACCGGCGCCGTCTCGGGGGTCGCCGCCCGCCACTTTGCCCGCAGCGACTCGCGCGTCGCTGGCGTGATCGGCCCGGGTGTCATGGGGCGCACGACACTCGCTGCGCTCGCGGTGGCGTGTCCGATGCTCGACACCGTTCGGGTGCGTGGCCGCAGCCAGCAGGGCATCGATGACTTCCGTGCGTGGGTGGGCGAGTTCGTGCCGCAGATCACGACAATCGAGCAGGTCGACAGCGACGAGGCCGCGGTGCGCGGCAGCGATGTTGTCGCGGTCTGCACGACTGCGAAGGCAGGTGACGTCGATGCGTACCCGCTCATTCGCCGAGAGTGGCTCGAGGCAGGCGCGTTCGTGACGATGCCGGCCGCCGCGAACATCGACGAGGGGCTCGAGGCGCAAGAGGTGCGCAAGGTTGTCGACTCGTACGGTCTCTACGAAGCGTGGGGCATGGAATTCCCGACACCGACGCACCACCACGTCGGCATCATCGGCAACAAGTTCCTCGACCTCGTCTCTGAAAACAAGCTGCGTCACTGGGACATCGAGGAGCTCGGCCCCGTCGTCGAACGCCGCACCGAGGGCCGCCGCACGCCCGAGGAGATCGTGCTCGTGTCGATCGGTGGCCTGCCGATCGAGGACGTCGCGTGGGGCACCGTGCTGTACCGCAACGCCCTCGAGCGGGGCATCGGCACGAGCCTGCCGCTCTGGCAGACACCGGCACTCGTCTGACACCGCGCGACGGCGGTCATCGCCGTCGCGTGACCCAGCTGTCCTATAGACGGCGCAGGGGGTATATATCTCTCTTCTGCGTCACCTCTGGGGCAGCTGGGACACGGCAGCCGAGTGAAGCGGCGCTAGAAGGCCCGGTAGTCGACCTTTTCGAGGCGGGGGCCACGGCGTGGGCGGCGCGGGCCAGCCGCGAGCAGTAGGCGCACGGCGCGGAAGCGCTGGCCGCGCCACGGTTCGAGCGCGGCGAGCATCTCGTCGTCGCTGAAGTCGCGGCCCTCGAGCGCGTGGCCGACGTACTTGCGCAGGTGATAGTCGCCGACCGACACAGCATCGGCGTCGCCGAGGGCGCGCTGCGCGAGCTCCGCGCTGGTCCAGCGGCCTACGCCCGGAAGCGACTCGAGCCGCTCTCGGGCCACGGCGGCGGGGTGCTGTGCGAGCCGGTCGATGGCGCTCGCACGCTCGGCGAGCCGCGCGACGGTGCGGCTGCGCGCCGGTTCGACGCCCGCGCGGTGCCACTCCCAGCTCGGCACACGTCGCCACGCGGCGGCGGACGGCGCCACGCGCATGCGGGCCGCGAGCTCGGGCGGCAGCGGACCGGGTGCGGCCTCGCCGAAGCGCAGCACAAGGCGCCGGTATGACGCCGTCGCCTGCTGCACGATCACCTTTTGCTCGAGCACCACGGGAACGAGTTCGGCGAACACCGCGCCGGTGCGGGGCACGCGCATGCCGCTCGCGCGCCGAAACTCGGCCCGGACCTCAGGAAGTAGCGGGTCGAAGCCCGCGGCGTCGTCGGCCGCCCCGCAGATCTCGGGCGCGGCCTCGAGTGCCGCCTCGGCGCCGTCGCCCCACGCGCGGGCGCGCAGCGTGCCGCCCGCGAGCTGCGTGAGCCGCAGTGTTGCGCTGGCATCGCCGAAGCGGCGGGCGAGCAACGCATCCGTGCCGCCCGCAAGCCACTGGAACGTTGGATCCCCGGCGCCGTGCTGCAGCGCCGACAGGGTGAGCCCCAGATCGGTACGGTGCGGCGGCTGCCACTCGCGCTCAAGGAAACTGCTCATGTGAACATGCTCCTCCGAGGCTCCGACACGGCCGGGCAGGCGCGCGGTTGATGCACAACGATGGTCGTGCCGAGATTGGCAAGTGGGGCGCGCCGCCGACACCGCCCGAACGACCCGCGGCTAGCGGAAGACGATGGTGCGGTGCCCGTCGAGCAGGATGCGGTGCTCGGCGAACCACTTCACGGCCTGCGTGAGGGTACGCGACTCTTCGTCCTGGCCCATGGCCTGCAGCTCGGCGACGGTGTCGGCGTGGTCGACGCGGCGCACGTTCTGCTCGATGATCGGGCCCTCGTCGAGGTCGGTGGTCACAAAGTGGGCGGTCGCGCCGACGAGCTTCACGCCTCGAGCGTGGGCCTGACGGTACGGGTTCGCGCCCTTGAAGCCGGGCAGGAACGAGTGGTGAATGTTGATGAGCCGACCCTCGAGCGCGGCGCAGAGCTCGGGTGAGACGATCTGCATGTAGCGAGCGAGCACGACGAGCTCGATGTCGTCGCTCTCGACGACTTCGAGCACGCGGCGCTCGAAGTCCGCCTTCTCTTGCGCGTTGCGCACGGGGCGGAACTCGAACGGCACATCGTAGAAGCCGGCCAGCTTGCCGAGCACTTCGTGGTTCGCCATGACCCGAGGAACGGTGATCGGCAGGTACCCCGCACGCTGACGAAACAGCAGGTCGTTCACGGCGTGCTCGGCCTTCGAGCCGAGCACGAGCGTGCGCAGCGGGCGGTGTGCCTCGTCGATGTGCACCTCGGCCCGCAGGGCGTCGCGCACCTCGTAGATGCCGGCCTCGAAGTCGGCACGGCTCGACGACGTCTCGACCTCGCAGCGCAGGAAGAAGCGGCCGGCATCGAGCGACGAGAACTGCTGCAGCTCGACAATGTTGCCGCCTCCGCGCGTGATCGCTCCCGTGAGCTCGTGCACGATTCCGGGCTGATCGTCGCAGACGAGGGTCAGCACAAGGTGCGAAGCGGGCGATGCGGCGGCGTTCGAGGGCGTGTCAGTCACCGCACCAGCGTAGCCTCAGAGCGTGCCAGAAACCTCGTCACGCGCGCCAGAACGGCCGTTTCCGCTGATCCCGCTCATCACACTCGCCGCCGCGACATTCCTCTCGGTGACGGTCGAGATGCTGCCCACGGGGCTCATGCCGCTCATGTCAGCGGGACTCGGCGCGAGCGAGTCGCAGATCGGCCTGCTCATGACGATCTTCGCGTTCACTGTCGTCGCACTGTCGACGCCGCTCGTCTACCTGCTGCAGCGGGTGCCGAAGCGCATCCTGCTCGTCGGCGTGCTCACGGCCTTCGCGATCGGCACAATCGGCACCGCGTTCGCGCCGAGCTACACCATCGTCGTGCTCACCCGCATCTTCACGGGCGCCGCACACGGCGTCTTTTGGGCGACCGTGACGTCGTACACCGGCGCGCTCGTCACCTCGAAACAGCTCACGAAGGCGGTGTCGATCACGGGCGGCGGCGGTGGCCTCGCGTTCGTGCTCGGCGTGCCGCTCGGCACCGCGCTCGGGCAGGTGCTCGGCTGGCGCACGACGTTCTTCGCGATCGCCGCGCTCTGCGTGCTCGTCGCGGCGCTGCTCTGGTTCGTGCTGCCGAAACGGGTCGAGGAGCAACCCGAGACCTCGGCCATCGAGGTCGTGCCCGCCCCGCAACCGATTGGTGACGTCGAGAAGACCGGCCTCGACGGCCCTCGGGTGCCACGGCCAACCCGCTCGATGTATCTCGTCGCCCTGCTCATATTGCTGTGCGCGCTGACGATGTCGGGCAACTACTCCTTCTACTCCTACATCTCGCCGTACCTGCTCGGCATTGTCTCGCTGCCGCCCGAGTGGCTCGCGACCGCACTCTTCGCCTTCGGCATCACCTCGGCGCTGGCGACGATGATCACCGGCCTGCTCTTCTCGAACCGGTCGACGCTCGGCCTTGCGGTCGCGTACGCCTGCATGCTGCTCGGCGCGGGGAGCCTCGCGTTCGCGCCGCAGGTGCTGCCGCTCGTCGTCGTGGGGCTTGGGCTCTGGGGCGCCGGGATGGGCTTCCTCCCGACCCTGCTCCAGTCGCGTCTGCTCGCGGTTGCGCCACGCAAGCACCGCGACCTCTCAAGCGCGCTCTACACCTCGGGCTTCAACCTCGGCATCGGCTCGGGCGCGTTCATCGGCGGCCTCCTCCTCGACGACTACGGCATCTGGTCGGTCGCGCCCGCCTTCCTCACCCTGGTCGGCTGCGCATTCATCGGCATGATGGTGATGGACTTTCGGCAGCGACGCGCGGCGGTCGCAACCCCGCCCATCCGCTGATTCGCGGCACCGCGGCCAGCGAGCGCGAGCCGGCGTGCGCTAGCCTGGCCGAAGACACGGGGTGCCCCACCGAGGGGCTGAGATCACACCCGAGAACCTGATCGAGTTCGCACTCGCGGAGGGATGTCGCGGCGACGTTGGTACGTCGGCACGCGCCGGCTTGCTGGCGTCGCATTCGTCCTCGTAGCGGCTCAGGAAACCGAGGTCGACCATGATTGCCAACGTTCTCTCGATTGCCGGAACCGACCCGAGCGGCGGCGCGGGCATCCAAGCCGACCTCAAGGCCTTCGCGGCGCAGGGCGCGTACGGCATGAGCGTGATCACCGCGGTCGTCGCGCAGAACACGCACGGGGTGCGCGACATCGTCGCCCTCGAGCCCGACTTCGTCGCGGCGCAGCTCGCCGCGGTGACCGACGATGTACGCGTGGACGCGATCAAGATCGGCATGGTCGCGAACGCGGGCATCGTCGCGGCGATCGCGCGCGGCCTTGACACGGTGCCTGAGGTGCCGGTCGTGCTCGATCCGGTGATGGTCGCGAAGAGCGGCGACCACCTGCTCGCGCAGGACACGGTGGCGGCGATCCGTGACGAGCTGCTGCCGCGGGCCACCGTCATCACTCCAAATCTGCCCGAGGGCTCCGTGCTCGCGGGCGGCGCCGAACCCCGCGACGTCGAGGGGATGCGCGAGCTGCTCCAGCGCCTGCGCGGTTGCGGCAGCGAGTGGGTGTTGCTCAAGGGCGGGCACCTCGCGGGGGAGGCGAGCGTTGACCTGCTCGCGAGCGGGCACGCCGACGAGCCGTGCGCGCGCGAGTACGCGGCCCCGCGCATCCGCACCCGCAACACCCATGGCACGGGCTGCACCCTCTCGGCCGCGATCGCGGCGCTCCTACCACGGCACGACGTGCCCACGAGCGTTGAGCTGGCGAAGCGGTACCTCACGGGCGCGCTGCGGCACGCCGACGAACTCGAGGTGGGTTCGGGGCACGGGCCGGTGCATCACTTTCATGAGCTCTGGCCCGTGCCCGCGGTCGTTGGCGCGTAGCCGCTAGTTCTTCACGAGCCCGCCGTCGACGACGAGGTTCTGCCCGGTCACGGCGCGCGCCCACGGCGACGCGAAGAACAGGGCGGCGTCGGCGAACTGCTCGGGCGTCGTGACCGAGCGCAGTGGGGTGCCCTGCGCGATGGCGTCGAACACCGCATCCGGCGTCGCGGCGCTCGCGTCGGTGGTGCGCAGCAAGCCGCCGCTGATCATGTTCACGGTGATGCCGCGAGGCCCGAGGTCGTCGGCGAAGGTGCGCGTGAGCGAGAGCAGTGCGGCCTTCGCGGCGGTGTAGTCGTGGTACGGCACGACGGGGTACTGAAACAGGTTCGTGCCGATGTTGACGACCCGGCCCGAACCCGCGCGGGCGAAGTGCGGGGCGGCCGTCTGAATCACGTTGAGCGCGCCGCGGATTGTGCCCGAGAACTGCGTGTCGAAGTCGGCGTAGTCGATCTCGTCGGCCTTCGCGCGCGCGTCGCCGTTGAACGAGAAGTCGATGAGCGCGTTGTTGACGACGGTGGTCACGGGCGCACCGAATGCGGCATCGGCGGCGGCGAAGAGTTGCTCGACCTCGGCGGGGTCGCGCACGTCGGCGCGAGCGGCCACCACGCGGCCGGGATTCGTCGCCTCGAGCTGCTCGGCCGCTTCGCGGCTGGTGCGGTAGTTGACAACGACGCGGGCGCCTTCGCGCACGAACGCCTGGGTGAGGGCGCGGCCGAGTCCGCGCGCGCCGCCCGTGACGAGCACGAGCTGCTCGGCCAGGGGGAGCGCGGTGGTGGGGTCGATGGTGGTGGTCATGCGTGGGCCTTTCGGGTGGAAGCGGATGCGGTGTGCCAGGCCGCGGCGAGGCCGCGGGCGGTGAGTGTGGGGTCGGGTGCGGCGCAGATCGCCGAGACGAGGGCGATGGCCGCCGCGCCGGCGTCGCGGAGCGGGGCGACGTCGTCGGGACGGATGCCGCCGATCGCGACCGCTGGCAGTGGGGTGCTCGCGGCGAGGGCGGCGAAACCCGCGATGCCGAGGGCGGGCGGATGGTCGGGCTTCGTCGAGGTCGGGCGGATCACGCCGATGCCGAGGTAGTCGACCGTGCCGACCGGCAGCGCGGCAACGGCCGCGAGGTGGGCGGACGTGTTCGCGGTGAGGCCGACGATCGCGTCCGGGCCGAGCGCGTCACGGGCCTCGCGCACCGCGGCGTCGCCCTGGCCGAGGTGCACGCCGTCGAGGCGAATGCCGAGTTTGCGCGCCGCGATCGCCACGTCGAGGCGATCGTTGATAAGCAGCGTCGCGCGGCCGTCGATCACCTCGGCGAGCCGTTCGATGTCGCGGAGTTGGTCCTCAGCGCTGCGGCGCTTTTCGCGGTACTGCACCGTCGTGACGCCGCCCAACACGGCCGCGTCGACGGTCGAGAGCAGGCCGCGCTCGCCCGTGAGGTGGCGGTCGGTGACGAGGTAGATGCCGGTGACGGGTGCGGGTGGTTGCCCGGTTGTGCAGCCGGTCGGCGTTGTGCCGTGGGCTGGCTGCGCGCTCTCGGCGGTCATGCCGCGTCGCCCGTCGTGGCCCGGACCGGCTCGAGGTCGCCGGCCGGTTCGAACCGGAGGCGCGTGCCTGCGGCCACCTCGGCCGGCGTGATGTGGGCGAGCGCGTCGAGCAGTTCGACGGCGAACGAGCCCGGCCCGGCCGCCCGGGCGGCCGCCCGCTCGGCCGCGCCGCCGGAGCTCACGTGCGCCGCGCCCAGCGCATCCAGCCCCGACAACTCGACCCGCACCGCGAGGA
>NZ_JASCYH010000043.1:0-17850 GCF_030011715.1 Gulosibacter sediminis
GGCGTGGGCCGTGCCCGCGCCGCGATGCCAGCCCTCGCCGAGCACCTCGCGCGGCGCCGACGCCGGGCCGGCGGCGAGCAGCACGGAGCCGACGCGCGGGTTCGGGCCGAGCTCGGGACCGCGGGCGGCGAGCTCGATGGCGCGCCGCATCGCGTCGACGGGGGTGAGTTGCACTGCGTTTCCTTCCGGTGTGGAACACCACCGGGGAAACGAGACGCGTGCACGCAATCACGCCACTGCCGAGGAAACCTCGGCAGCCATGCACCTCCCATCCAGACTTTGACTGTCGGCTCTGGAATTCCACCAGATCAGCGCGGCTCGTACACGACGCCGAGGCGTCAGGCACAGGCTGCGGTCGCGGGCTATCACCGCCGGTTCGGACTTACACCGACCCCGGAGCATGTTGCTGGCGGTAACCATACGCACCCGCACCCTGTGCCACAAGATCACCGTCGTCACATTTCGCCACGCGCGCTACGCGTCGAACAGCGCCTGCCCAGGGAATTCCCCGGTCGCCGGCGGGATCGCGAACACCGCCGAGCCGATCGGCGTCGTCCACGTGTTGAGCAGGTCGGCGTCCGCGAGGCGCTGCTGAATCGGCACGTACTGCAGCGTCGGATTCGCCTGGAACGACGCGAACAGCAGCCCCGAGTTCGAGACCTGCGCACCCCGGCCGCCCACCGCGTCCTCGCCCGCCGCGGGGGAGACGGGGAGGTCGTAGTTGTAGGGCTGGCGGAAGATGCGCTGGCTCGGGTCGTCGGGGCGCGAGCGCCGCACGTGGCTCGCCGCGTTGATCACGGTGAAGCCCTGCGGGGTGACCGCCTCAAAGTCGGGCTCGTCGTGTTCGTGCGTGCCGGTGAGCGGCGCGCCCGTGTCGAGACGGCGCCCCACCGAGGCCTCGCGGCCGGGCCGGTCGACCTCGTCCCACGTCTCGAGGTTCATCTCGATGCGGCGTAGCACGAGGCTCGTGCCGCCCTGCAGCCACCCGGGTTCGGTGATGCGCACGACCGTCTCGAACTCGGCGGTGCCCGGGGTCGGGTTCGAGGTGCCGTCGAGCTGCCCGAACAAGTTGCGCTGCGTCGTGGCGGGTTTCGCGACGCCGTGGGCGTTGCGAAACCCGTGCTGCTGCCAGCGAATTGTCGTGTACACCCGCGCATCCTTGAGCAGCATGCGCTGCGCGTGCGCGACGGCGAGCGGGTCGTCGCCGGTCACGAGCAGCAGCAGGTCACCCTCGCTCCAGTGGTCCTCGAGCGCGTCGATCGAAAAGGCCGGCAGCTGGGCGAGCCACTCGGGCCGCGCGGCGGGATTCACCCGCTCGACGAGGCCCGGCCCGAAGCCGAACGTCACCGCGAGGTTCGCGGGCTGCTCGGCGAGCTCGGGCTCCTGGTCGCCGATCGGCGCGGTGCCCCGGGTGAGGCGCGCCGCGTCGTCGTGGAGGAGCCGCAGCAGGCTCGCGATGCGGTCGCGCTCGAGCCCCGGTGCGAGGTCGAGGCCGAGGAACACGGCGTGCGCCGACTCGACGCCGAGGCCCGGCGGCAGGGATGCGTCGTTCGCCTCGCGGCGCTGCTGGCCGAGCGGCGCGGCCTCGGTGAGACGCTCGGTCAGGCGCACCCCGGCCACGCCCGCGGCCGCACCGACTCCGACGGCCGCGGCGCCGACGAGCACGTCGCGGCGCCGCGGCCCCCGAACGGCGGCCACGGCTAGTGCCCCTCGTGCCCGGACTCGGGCGCGTAGCTTTCCTCGGCGCCGGTGTACTCCTTCGCCGTCGCGGTGAAGTCGACCTCGGTGCCGTCGTCGAGGGTCAGCGTCACCGCGACCTCGTCACCGGGCTCGATCGCCGAGTCGAGGTCCATCGGCATGATGTGGTTGCCGCCCGGCTGCAGCTCGAGCGTCTCGCCGTCGGCGATCGCGAAGCCGCCCTCGATTTCTTGCATGAGGCTCGAGCCATCCGACTGCACGATCGTCTCGTGCAGCTCGGTCATCGAGGCGCCCTCGACGGTGGCCGACTCGATGACGACATCGTGGCCCGACGTGTTTTTGATCGACGCGAACACGCCGGTCATGTCGGTGTCGGTCGCCTTCACCCACGGGTCGGTGACGGTGAGGGCCGCGTCGGTGGCGCCGGCCTCGGCCTGGCTGCAGCCGGCGAGGGTCAGGGCGATCAGGCCCGCCGCGGCGAGCGCGGTGAGGGGGCGGATGGTCGTGGTGGTGGTACGGAAAATAGACATAGGGATGCTCCTGAGTGCGTAAGCGATGCGGCAGCGCCGGGGTCGTCGCGCACAGCGAGCACCCCGTCTGCCGGGGGAGCTACGCCAAGGTGCAGTGCGCGAGGAAATCGCGCGACGGCGGCCCTCGTCGCGGTGCCGACGCCACAGCGCGAGCCGCGAGCCGCGGCACCCACGGCAGCGACAGGGTCGCCGGTGCCGCGCTCGGGCGCGGCGTGAGGGCCCGCACGAGCACGAGTACGAAGGCAAAGAATTCACCGAGCGCGTCGCGCACACGCGAGAGCCGGCGCAGGATCGCCTCGCCGAAGAACAGTACGAGCGTCGTCGCGAGCGCGGCGACCCCGTGCATCGCCCACATGAACGGGGTGTCGTGGCCGAGGTGCACCGACGCCGAGGCGGAGCCCGTGTGCGCGGCGATCGCGCTCGCCATCTCGGAGTTCGACGCGTGGTGGTGCGCGTGCGCCCCGCCCCCGAGCGCCGAGGGAGCGCCGAGCGTGAAGATCGCGTGGAACGCGAACTGGCTCAGCGCGACCGAGAGCCCGAGCCGCAACCAGCTCGAGCGAATCGGGGTGAGCCAGAGCGAAAACACGTAGGCGAGGCCGAGCGGCACGAGGATGCCCGCAAGGGTTGGCAACTCGCCGCCCGCGATGAGGTGCGAGGTGAGCGCCACGAAGGTAGAGAAGGACGCCGTGACGAGCGCGAGGCGAAGCCGGCGACGGCGGATGGCGGCGCGCGCACGCGAGTCGGCGCCCGGCGCGGGCACGTTCTCGAGGCGCAGCAAACTCACAGCCCTACGATACGTCGTAACCGCGTCGGGGGCGCGTGGGATGATCGAGGGGATGCCTACCCTGCCCGAGCTCATCCCGACCCTCGCTGACCCGGGGGCACCCTACGACCCCGACCACGTCTACGACGCGATTCTCGAGTGGACGAGCGGGCGTGCAATCGACCTCTATGACGCCCAGGACGAAGCGATCGTGCACCTCGTCTCGGGCGCGAACGTCGTGCTCGCGACCCCAACCGGCACCGGCAAGTCGCTCGTCGCCATCGCGGCGCACGCGATCGCACTCGCGGAGGGCAAGCGCAGCTACTACACGGCGCCGATCAAGGCGCTCGTGAGCGAAAAGTTCTTCGCCCTCGTCGAGATCTTCGGCGCCGAGCGCGTCGGCATGGTCACCGGCGACAGCTCGGTGAACCCCGACGCACCGATCATCTGCGCGACCGCCGAGATCCTCGCGAACAAGGCCCTCCGTGACGGCGAAGGCGCCGACGTCGACCAGGTCGTGATGGACGAATTCCACTACTACGGCGACCACCAGCGCGGCTGGGCGTGGCAGGTGCCGCTGCTGCTCCTGCCGCGGGTGCAGTTTCTGCTCATGTCGGCGACGCTCGGCGACACCGACGCCCTGCGCGAAGACCTCACCCGCCGCACGGGCCGCCCCACCGAGCTCGTCGCCGGCGCGACGCGACCCGTGCCGCTGAGCTACGAATACGTGCTCACGCCCGTGCACGAGACCGTCGAGCGCCTGCTCGAGGAGCACGAGGCGCCGATCTACGTCGTGCACTTCTCGCAGAAGGAGGCGGTCGACCGTGCCCAGGCGCTCTCGAGCATCCGCGTCGCCTCGCGCGAGCAACGCGACGAGATTATCGCCGCGATGGGCGGGTTCAAGTTCACGACCGCGTTTGGCCGCAAGCTCTCGGGCTGGCTGCGGCAGGGCATCGGCGTGCACCACGCCGGCATGCTGCCGCGCTACCGGCGCCTCGTCGAGGTGCTCGCGCAGCGCGGTCTGCTCCGCGTTATCTGCGGCACCGACACCCTCGGCGTCGGCATCAACGTGCCGATCCGCTCGGTGCTCATCACCTCGCTCACGAAGTTCGACGGCACGAAGCAGCGCCATCTCTCGGCGCGCGAATTCCACCAGATCGCAGGCCGCGCAGGCCGCGCCGGTTTCGACGACCACGGCACCGTTATCGTGCAGGCCCCCGACCACGTCGTCGAGTACGAGCACGCGATGTCAAAGGCCGCCGGCGACCCGAAGAAGCAGCGAAAAGTCACGCGCCGCCAGCCGCCGCAGGGCTTCGTCAACTACACCGACAAGACCTTCGAGAAGATCGTCGCCGCCGAGCCCGAGAAGCTCTCGAGCCACATGGAAATGACCTCCTCGATGCTCATCAACGTCGTCGCCCGCGGCGGTGACGTGTTCGCGAACGTGCGTCGGCTCTGCTTCGACAATCACGAGTCGCGCTCGCGGCAGTTCGAGCTCGCGCGGCGAGCCCTCGCGCTCGGCCGCACCCTGCTTGACGCGGGCATCATCGAGGTCGATTACCTCGAGCCGGCGCCCGGCACCTCGCGCCCGAGCCTTCACCTCACCGTCGATCTGCAGCCGAACTTTGCGCTGAACCAGCCGCTGTCGCCGTTCGCGATCGCGGTGCTTGACGTGCTCGACCCGACCGTCGAGACCGACAGCAAGACCGACGAGGTCGGCAGCGGCCACTACGCGCTCGACGTCGTCAGCGTCGTCGAGTCGATCCTCGACGACCCACGCCCGATTCTCATGGCGCAGCAGCGCAAGGCCCGCGGCGAGGCGATCGCCGCGATGAAAGCCGATGGGCTCGACTACAACGAGCGGATGGAGCGGGTCGAGGAGATCAGCTGGCCGAAGCCGCTCGAGGAGCTGCTCGAGCAGAGCTACGAGCAGTTCGCCGAGGGGCAGCCGTGGGCCCGCGACTTCGACCTCGCCCCGAAGACCGTCGTGCGCGACATGTACGAGCGGGCGATGAGCTTCGCTGAGTTCACCGGCTACTACGACCTCGCCCGCGCCGAGGGCGTCGTGCTGCGCTACCTCAGCGACGCCTACCGCACGCTGCAGCACTCGGTGCCGTCGGATCGCCTTACCGACGAACTCGAATCGATCATTGAGTGGCTCGGCGAGCTGATTCGCCAGGTCGATTCGAGCCTCGTCGACGAGTGGGCCGAGCTCGTGGCGCCGACGGATGCGCAGGGCCAGCCGGTGCTGCCGCCGTCGCCCCCGAGCGTGGTCACGAACCGCCGCGCGTTCACCGTGCTCGTGCGCAACGAGCTCTGGCGGCGCGTGCAGCTCGCCGCCCTCGAACGCGACGACGAACTCGAGAAGCTCGACCCTGAGCTCGGCTGGCCCGAGATCCTCGACGACTATTACGCCACGTACGACGACATCAATATTGACGGCGCCGCACGCTCGCCGCAGCTGTGCCGCATCGACACGAGCCGCGAGCGCGAGGGCATCTGGCTCGTCGAGCAGACGATCGACGACCCGGAACACCATCACGACTGGCGCATCCGAGCCGAGGTCGACCTCACCGCATCCGCGGAGGAAGGCGAGGCCATCGTGCGCCTAACCGAGGTGGTCGAGCTGTGAGCCTGTTCGCGGAGCCGCGGCAGGGCATCCGAACCTGCTGCGAACGCCGAGCGGCCCCCGCAAACGCGGGGGCCGCTCGGCGTTCGGGCCGCTTGCCGAAGCAAGCCGGCTAGCTAGTGGTGCACGGGCGGCTCAGCGCCGTGGCCGGTGAGGGCGCGTACCTCCATCTCGGCCGCAAGGCGAGGGTCCTCCCGCTGCCGCGAGGTGACCGAGCCGAGCCAGCCGAGGAAGAAGCCGAGCGGAATTGAGATGATGCCAGGGTTCGACAGCGGGAACCACGCGAAGTCGACGCCCGCGCCGAGCAGCGAGGTCTCGGAGCCCGAGACGACGTGCGAGAACGTGATGAGCACGAGCGCCGAGATGAGGCCGCCGTACATGCTCCACACCGCGCCGCGGGTGGTGAAGCCTTTCCAGTAGAGCGAGTAGAAGATCGTCGGCAGGTTTGCCGACGCGGCGACCGCGAAGGCGAGGGCGACGAGGAACGCGATGTTCTGCCCCTGCACGCCGATGCCGCCGGCGATCGCGACGATGCCGAGCACCACCACGGTGACCTTGCCGACGCGCACCTCGTCTTCGGGTGCGGCCTTGCCGCGTTTGATGACGTTGCCGTAGATGTCGTGGGCGAAGGATGCGGCGGCCGTGATGGCGAGGCCCGCGACAACCGCGAGGATGGTCGCGAATGCGATCGCCGAGACGACGCCAAGCAGGATCGGCCCGCCGAGCTCGAGCGCGAGCAGCGGGGCCGCCGAGTTCACCTTGCCGGGCGCGGCCGCGATGGTCTCAGGGCCGACGAGCGCCGCGGCACCGTAGCCGAGCACGAGCGTGAAGACGTAGAACGCGCCGATGAGCCAGATGGCCCAGACAACCGACTTGCGGGCCTCCTTCGCGGTGGGCACCGTGTAGAAGCGCATGAGCACGTGCGGCAGGCCTGCCGTGCCGAGCACGAGGGCCATGCCGAGTGAGAGGAAGTCGAGCGGGTTGGTGCCGTACTGGAGGCCCGGCGCGAGGATCGCGGCGCCATTCGATGATGCCTCGATGGCGCGGTCTAACACGGCGCTGAGGTTGAAGCCGTTGAGCACGAGCACCCAGATCGTCATCGCGAATGCGGCGCCGATGAGCAGCCATGCCTTGATGATCTGCACCCAGGTGGTGCCCTTCATGCCACCGATGAGCACGTAGACGATCATGAGCACGCCGACAACGGCGACGACGATGCTCTGGCCGAGCCTGTCGTCGATGCCGAGCAGCAGCGAGACGAGACCGCCCGCGCCGGCCATCTGTGCGAGCAGGTAGAACAGTGTCACGGCGAGCGTCGTGATCGCCGCCGCCATGCGCACAGGACGCTGCTTGAGTCGGAACGAGAGCACGTCGGCCATCGTGAACTTGCCGGTGTTACGCATGAGCTCAGCGACGAGTAGCAGCGCGACGAGCCACGCGACGAGGAAGCCGATCGAGTAGAGGAAGCCGTCATAGCCGTTGATAGCGATGGCGCCGACAATGCCGAGGAACGACGCGGCCGAGAGGTAGTCGCCCGAGATTGCGAAGCCATTCTGGGTACCCGAGAACGAGCGGCCGCCGGCGTAGAAGTCGGCCGCCGAGCGGGAGTTGCGGCTCGCGCGGATCACGATGAACAAAGTGATGCCCACGAACACGACGAAGATCGAGATGTTGAGCACCGGGTTGTTTTCGACGGTGGTCACGGTGTCGGCGAGCACGGTGCCGACGTTGCTGAAGAACTCATTCATCGGGCGTTCCCTTCGATGGTGCCGGCGCCAACCTCAATGTCTTCGAGCTCGCCTCGGAGGTCCTCTGCGACCGGGTCGAGCTTGCGGTTCGCGAAGCGGACGTAGAGCGTCGTGATCGTGAAGGTCGTGACGAACTGCAGTAGACCGAGGATCAAGCCGACGTTGATGTTGCCGAACACGGGCGTCGCCATGAAGTCGTGCGCGTAGGCGCCGAGCAGCACGTAGACGAAGTACCACACGAGAAAGAAGATCGTCATGGGGAAGACGAAGGAGCGCTGCCTCCGCCGGTGCCCCTGGAATTTTTCGGACGCTTGCATGGCGACGTAGTCGACCGGCGATGGTGTTGCCGATTCTGGATGGGACACTGATCCTCCTAGTTGTCGTCGTCCGCCTCGTTGCGAACGACTTCGATTGGTGTGGTAAACATGTCGGTGGCGGCGCCGGACGGGTCGGCAAGGCCGAGGGCGCGCACGTCGTCGAGCACGCTCGCATCCTCGATCGTCGCGGGCACGCGGATCTCGGCCTCGCCATCGAGAATCTGCCGGATGGTCTTGCGCAGCACCTTGCCCGAGCGGGTCTTCGGCAAGCGCGGCACGACGGCGACCTCGCGGAACGCGGCGACGGGGCCGATGTGCTCGCGCACGAGCGCAACGAGCTCGCGGCGGAGCGCATCCGGGTCGATGTTTGTGCCGTGCTTCAGTGTGACGAGGCCGTACGCGCGCTGGCCCTTGAGCGTGTCGGTGACGCCGACGACGGCGGCCTCGGCGACCGCCTCGTGGCGCGCGAGCACCTCCTCGAGCGAGCCGGTCGAGAGCCGGTGCCCGGCGACGTTGATGACGTCGTCGGTGCGGCCCATGATGAAGACGTAGCCGTCGTCGTCGACATAGCCCGAGTCGCCGGTCGCGTAGTAGCCGGGGAACGCGTCGAGGTACGAGGTGCGCATCCGCTCGGGGTTGCCCCACACGCCGCGCAGATAGCCCGGCGGCAGCGGCAGGCGCAGCGCGATGTTGCCCTCGACGCCGGGGCGATCGATCTCGTGGCCCTGCCCGTCAAGCACCCGCAGCTGCACGCCGGGGCTCGGCAGCGCGGTCGAGCCGGGCTTTGCCGGGAGGAGCTCGGTGCCTCGCGGGTTCGCGCAGATCGCCCAGCCTGTTTCGGTCTGCCACCAGTGGTCAATGACCGGGCAGTCGAGCCCGTCGTTCGCCCAGTGGTAGGTCTCGGGGTCGAGGCGCTCGCCGGCGAGGAAGAGCGCCTCGAGGCTCGTGAGGTCGTGGCGTGCGGCACCCGTGAGTTGCGGATCCTCGCGGCGGATCGCGCGCACGGCGGTCGGCGCCGTGAAGAGCGCCTTGACGCCGTACTGCTCGACGACGCGGAAGAACGCGCTGGCGTCGGGCGTGCCGACGGGCTTGCCCTCGTAGAGCACGGTTGTCGCGCCGACGAGCAGCGGAGCGTAGACGATGTAGCTGTGCCCGACGACCCAGCCGACGTCGGAGGCGCACCAGAACACGTCGCCCGGGCCGATGTCGTAGATCGCGCCCATCGAGCGCGCGAGCGCGACGGCGTGGCCGCCGGTGTCCCGCACGACGCCCTTCGGCGTGCCGGTGGTGCCGGAGGTGTAGAGAATGTAGGAGGGATGCGCCGACGGCACGAATACGGGCTCGGCGGGCTCGGCGGCAGTCTCGGCCTCGACCCAGTCGAGGTAGCGCACGGCTCCACCGTCGTAGTCGGAGGCCGAACCGGGCACGCTCGGGCGGCGGGTGACGATGACCGCCTCGACCGAGTCGCCGGCGAGCTCGAGCGCGCGCTCGACGATCGGCAGGTACTCGATCGTGCGGCCCGGCTCGAAGCCACCGTTCGTCGTCACGAGCAGCTTCGGCTGCGCATCCGCGATGCGCAGCGCGAGCTCGGGCGCCGCGAAGCCGCCGAACACGACCGAATGCACGGCGCCGAGGCGGGCGCAGGCGAGCATCGCGACGATCGCCTCGGGAATCATCGGCAGGTAGATGAGCACGCGATCGCCTGCGGTGACGCCGTGGTCGCGCAGCACGCCCGCGAACTTCGCGGTGCGCTCGAGCAGTTCGGCGTAGGTGAGCGAGCGTTGGCTGCCGGTCATCGCCGAGTCGTAGATGACGGCCGTGCGGTCACCGTGACCGGCCGCGACGTGCCGGTCGAGGGCGTTCACGCTCGCGTTCAGGCTGCCGTCGGGAAACCAGGTCCATTCGTCATCGCTCGGCTGCTCGAGGGCGACGGTGGGCGGAGTCTGCCAGTCGAGCAGCTGTGCGGCCTCGAGCCAAAATTGGTTCGGGTCGTCGATGCTGCGCTGCCAAGTGGCGCGGGCCGCTCCGGGGGTTTCGGCTGCTTGGTTTCCGTTGGCCGGGGTTGCCGGCGCGGTCGGAATAGGGGGATTGGTCATCCAGAACTCCTGACGATTCGCGTCATTGCGAAATATGTATGCGCATCGGTGCGCAACGTCGACATCAAACTAGGCATTCGGTACGCTGCCCACTACCTCCGAAAGTTGGTAACGAACGATGAACATGCAACGGCGCAGTGTTGTCTCCGAATACGAACTCCTCGAACAGGCCCTCGAGGAATTTCAACGCAGAAGTGGCCTCTCGCTGGTCTTTGGGGGCATTGCGAGCGAAGACGGGGTGCAGGTGACGGCACTGCGCGGCCAGCTCACGGGCACCATGGCCGGGCTGCACGTGCGCACCGAACGCGGCCTCGGCGGCCGCGTCATCGCCGAACGCCGGCCGCAGCTCACGACGCATTACGGCAAGTCGCGCTCGATCACGCACGACTACGACCGTGCAGTGCTCGGCGAGGGCGTGCGCTCGTTGCTCGCGGTGCCCGTCGAGGTTGACGGCGCGATGCGGGCCGTGCTCTACGGCGGGCAACGGGCGGATGCGCCGGTCGGCGACGTCTCGATCGTGCCGGCTGAGCGAGCGGCGGCCGAGCTGCGGCGCAAGCTTGCGGCGCGAGATGCGGTGCGACGGGCCCGCGAGCAAGCCGAACTTGCGCGCGCCGCCGAAACCAAGCCCATCCCGCTGCCGATCGCGCAGCTCGAACAACTGCGGGAAAGCTACGCCGAGCTGCGCGCGATTAGCGCCGACGTCACCGATGCACAGCTGCGACACCGGCTCGAGGCACTCGAACACCAGCTGCTCGGCATCGCTCACCCCGAATTCGGGGCCGACTCCGCCGACCGCCCAACGCTCTCGCCGCGCGAACTCGATGTGCTCGGCTACGTCGCGCTCGGTTGGCGCAACGCCTCGATCGCCGAGGCCCTCGGGCTCACGCAGTCGACGGTGAAGAGCTATCTGGGCTCGGTAATGCAGAAGCTCGGGCAGCCCTCGCGCTCAGCCGCCGTCACCGCGGCGCGGCGGGCTGGGCTGTTGCCGTAATCCACTAGTGCATGCACAGTCTAAGAAATCATGTGGTGAACTTCCGGAAATAGCGATTAATGTATACATAAACGGAGTGAGGGGGTTGCGATGCGAGCGAGTGAACGCGTGTATGCAACGCTTCGCGAGGAGATCCTCGACGGCGTGCTCGAGCCCGGCACCCAGCTCGCCGAGGTCGAACAGGGCAAGCGCCTCGGCGTGAGCCGCACCCCCGTACGCGAGGCGCTCAACCGGCTCACCTCCGACGGACTCGTGCAGGCGCTCTCGCCGCGCGTCCTCGTCGTCGCCGAGCTGAGTGAAGCGCGCATCCGCACACTCTACGAACTGCGCCGCGTACTCGAGACGAGCGCCGCCGCGCTCGCGGCCGAGCGGGGCAATGCTGCCGTGTTCACCGAGCTGCGCGCCCGCATCGAGGCGGCGCCGCGGCTGCTCGACGCGGGGGAGTCCGGCATCGCGCCGTACTTCGAGGTCGTCGACGCGCTCGACGAAGCGATCGCCGACGGCCTCGACAACCCCTATCTCGCCTCGGCGCTCGCGAGCGCACGGCTCCACTCCGCGCGCATCCGTCGCCTCGCGAGCCACGACCCGAACCGCCTCCGCGAAGCCGCCGCCGAGCACCTGCTCGTCGTCGACGCGATTCTCGCGCGCGATGCGCAGCTCGCCGCGCACGCGACCCACGTCCACCTGCACCGAAGCCTCAACAGCGCCCTCGCGCGCAGCACCGACCGAAAGGACACCAGTGCGTAACCACGAAGTTCGCGTCCACCGATCCGAAGAGAACCTCGCCCGCGAAGACCAGCTCGCGTGGAAGCTCGCCGAAGTCGCCGCCGACCCCGTCGAAGTGAGCGAGGAGGTCACCGACATGGTGATCAACCGCGTCATCGACAACGCCTCGGTCGCCGCCGCCTCGCTTAACCGCGCGCCGATCGTCGCCGCGCGCGGGCAGGCGACCGCGCATCCCGTCTCACGTCACGGCGAGGGTGCGACCGTGTTCGGCCTCGACGCGGGCGAACGCACGAGCCCCGAGTGGGCCGCCTGGGCGAACGGCGTCGCCGTGCGCGAGCTCGACTTCCACGACACCTTCCTCGCGGCCGAGTACTCGCACCCGGGCGACAACATTCCGCCGATTCTTGCGGTGGCGCAGCACCTCGCGGCGGACCGCGGCCTGACCGGGCGCGACCTCGTGCGCGGCATCGCCACCGGCTACGAGGTGCAGGTCGACCTCGTGAAGGGCATCTCGCTGCACAAGCACAAGATCGACCACGTCGCCCACCTCGGCCCGTCGGCCGCGGCCGGCATCGGCACCCTGCTCGGCCTCGACGCCGAGACGATCTTCCAGGCCGTCGGCCAGGCGCTGCACACGACCACCGCGACGCGGCAGTCGCGCAAGGGCGAGATCTCGACCTGGAAGGCGCACGCGCCCGCGTTCGCCGGCAAGATGGCGGTTGAGTCGGTCGATCGCGCGATGCGCGGCCAGACGAGCCCGACGCCGATCTACGAGGGCGAGGATGGTGTCGTCGCGTGGCTGCTCGACGGCCCGGAGGGGCGCTACACCGTGCCACTGCCCGAGGCGGGCGAGGCGAAGCGCGCGATCCTCGACACCTACACGAAGGAGCACTCGGCCGAGTACCAGGCGCAGGCCTGGATCGATCTTGCGCGCAAGCTGCACCACGCGCATCCCGAGCTCGTCGAGCACCCCGAGCGCATCGAGTCAGTGCGCATCGAGACCTCACACCACACGCACTACGTCATCGGCTCGGGCGCGAACGACCCGCAAAAGTACGACCCGACGGCGTCGCGCGAGACGCTCGACCACTCGATTCCGTTCATCTTCACGGTGGCGCTGCAGGACGGCACGTGGCACCACGTCGACTCGTACTCGCCCGAGCGTGCGGCGCGTCCCGACACCG
Source organism: Gulosibacter sediminis (assembly GCF_030011715.1). Lineage (NCBI taxonomy): Bacteria > Bacillati > Actinomycetota > Actinomycetes > Micrococcales > Microbacteriaceae > Gulosibacter > Gulosibacter sediminis. Next base: position 12,683 of record NZ_JASCYH010000043.1, read on the forward strand.
TCGAACTGTGGCAGAAGGTCACTACGGTTGAGGACCCGGAGTGGACCCGTCGCTATCACTCACTCGACATCAGCGAGAAGGCCTTCGGCGGCGCGGTCGTAATTCGCCTCGCTGACGGCACCGAGATTCGCGACGAGATCGCGGTCGCCGACGCGCATCCGCTCGGCGCCCGGCCGTTCGCCCGGGAACAATACGCGCAGAAGTTCCGCACGCTCGCCGCCGACGTGCTCGAGGCGAGCGAGATCGAGCGCTTCCTCGACGTCGCGCAGCGCCTGCCCGAGCTCGGGGCGGATGAACTCGGTCTCCTCACGATCGTGGCGGCGCCGGGCAAGCTCGTCACCCCGCCCGACACAGCCATCTTCTAGGAGGCCGACGTGCTCTACGCATCCACCTCGCCCGCCGACAAGCGCGCGGCGTTTCGCGAGCGGCTCGCCTCGGGCGAGCTGCTGCAGTTCCCCGGCGCCTTCAACCCGCTCTCGGCGCGGCTCATTGAGCGCAAGGGATTCGACGGCGTCTACGTGTCGGGCGCCGTGCTCGCGGCCGATCTTGGGCTGCCCGATATCGGCCTCACGACCCTGAGCGAGGTCGCGGGGCGGGGCAAGCAGATCGCCCGCATGACCGAGCTGCCAACGATCATCGATGCCGACACGGGTTTCGGCGAGCCGATGAACGTGGCGCGCAGCATCCAGGAGCTCGAGGACGCGGGGCTCGCCGGCGCCCACATCGAGGACCAAATCAACCCGAAGCGGTGCGGACACCTCGACGGCAAGCAGGTCGTCGACGACGACACCGCGATCAAGCGCATCCGCGCCGCGGTCGACGCGCGCCGCGACCCGAACTTCCTCGTCATGGCGCGCACCGACATCCGCGCCGCCGAGGGGCTCGACGCGGCCCTCGACCGCGCGAAGGCGCTCGTTGATGCCGGTGCTGACGCGATCTTCCCCGAGGCAATGCGCACGCTCGAGGAGTTCGCGGCGATGCGCGCGGCTGTCGACGTGCCCCTGCTCGCGAACATGACCGAGTTCGGCAAGAGCGAGCTGTTCTCGGTCGACGAACTGCGCGACGTCGGCATGAACCTCGTGATCTGGCCCGTGTCGATGCTGCGCATCTCGATGGGCGCGACCGAGCGTGCGCTCGACGAACTCAGGCAAACCGGACATCTGCGCGGGAAGCTGGGAGAGATGCAGCACCGTGCGGAGTTGTACGAGCTCATCGATTACGAGGCGTACAACCACTTCGATACGTCGATCTTTAACTTCCGCGTCGAGCGGTAGCCCCGAACGCCGCAAAGGAGCGAGCTATGGAAGCCAAGGAAATTTACAAGGGTCTCGCCGGTGTACCGGTCGACTACACCGCCATCTCGAAGGTGAATGCCGAGACGAATTCGCTGCTCTATCGCGGGTATCCGGTGCAGGAGTTGGCCGAGCGCTGCGCGTTCGAGGAGGTCGCGCTGCTGCTCTGGCACGGCGAGCTGCCGACCGCGGATGCGCTGGCCGAGTTCACCGCCTTTGAGCGCGCGAACCGCGCGCTCCCCGAGCGAGTCCAGCAGCTCATCGACGATCTGCCCGTGACGTCGCATCCGATGGATGTCGTGCGCACGGCGGTGTCGGTGTTCGGGGCGCTCGACGAGACGACCGAAGACAACTCCGAGGCCGCGAACCTGCTCAAGTCGAAGCGGCTGTTCGCGGCGCTGCCCGCGGTCGTCGCGTACGACCAGCGGCGCCGCCGCGGCGAGGCGCTCGTCGAGCCGCGAGATGACCTCGACTACGCGCAGAACTTCCTCTGGATGGCCTTCGGTGAGGAAGCCGCGCCCGAGGTGGTCGACGCATTCCGCGTGTCGATGGTGCTCTACGCGGAGCACTCGTTCAACGCCTCGACGTTCACGGCTCGGGTGATCGCGTCGACGACGGCCGACCTCTACAGCGCGGTCACTGGCGCCATCGGCGCGCTCAAGGGCGCGCTGCACGGCGGTGCGAACGAGGCCGTGATGCACGCGTTCGAGGAGATCGGTTCGGCCGAGAACGTCGTGCCGTGGCTCGACGACGCGCTCGAAAATAAGCGCAAGATCATGGGCTTCGGTCACCGCGTCTACAAGCACGGCGACTCGCGCGTGCCGACGATGCAGGCGGCGATGGAACGCATGATCGCGTACTACGGGCGTGAGGACATGCTCGAGCTCTACCGTACGCTCGCGGGGGAGTTCCTTGAACGTAAGGGCATTTACCCGAACCTCGACTACCCGGCCGGGCCGACGTATCACCTCATGGGCTTCGACACCCAGACGTTCACGCCGCTATTCGTCGCGGCCCGCGTCACGGGCTGGACGGCGCACGTGCTCGAACAAAACGCGAGCAACGCGCTCATCCGCCCCCTCTCGGTCTACAACGGCCCAGAAGAACGCCACCTCTAACCTCAAGAAGGAGGCCCCCGCCACGGCGGGGGCCTCCTTCCTGAGGTTCCGGGGGTTATTTGGTGTCGACTCCGTCGGCGGCCGGGGTGGCCTCGACGGCGTCGTTCTCGTCTTCCGGGTTGAGCTTCGAGTAGATGAGCGACGCGATGACCGCGATGAGCAGCACGCCGAAGATGTAGACGAGCGAGAACCAAGTTGGAATTTCGGGCACCCACATGACGGGCTCGCCGCCGTTGATGAACGGCACCTCGTTGACGTGCAGCGCGTGGAACACGAGCTTCACACCGATGAACGTGAGGATGAACGCGAGGCCCAGATCGAGGTACTTGAGGCGCGCGAGCAGGCCGTCGAGCAGGAAGTAGAGCTGGCGCAGGCCGAGCAGCGCGAGCGCGTTCGCCATGAAGACGAGGTACGGCTCCTGCGTGATGCCGAAGATCGCGGGAATGGAGTCGAGCGCGAACAGCAGGTCGGTGAATCCGAGCGACACGATGACGAGCACGAGCGGCGTGAAGACCTTCTTGCCGTTCTCGACGACGGTCCACTTGTCGCCGTTGTAGTGCTCCGAGGCGGGGATGACGCGCTTCACATGACGCACCCAGCCGGGCATCTCGGGGTCGGAGTCGTCGAACGAGTCGATGAACTGCTTGACGCCGATGTAGAGCAGCCATGCACCGAATAAGTAGAACACCCAGGCCCAGGCCTCGAGCACCCAGGCACCCGCGATGATGAAGATTGTGCGCAGCACGAGGGCGATCGCGATGCCGAGTAGCAGCACCTTCTGCTGGGCGATCTTCGGCACCTGAAAGCTGATCATGATCAGCAGGAACACGAAGAGGTTGTCGACGCTGAGCGCCTTCTCGGTGAAGTAACCGGTGATGAAGTCACCCGCGTGCGCCCAGTCCCATTGCCAGGCAACGAGGAACATGAAGCCGAACGAGAGCACGATGTAGAAGATCGACCAGAAGCCGGCTTCCTTCATCGAGGGCACGTGGGCGTGGCGCACGTGCGAGTAGAAGTCAAAGAAGAAGAACCCGACGATGACCGCAATGCTGATCGCCCAGATCCAAATATCGACGTGATTCATGAAGCCTCCAGAAGGTTCGTTGAACGTTCTGAAGGTCTCTTCCGCCGCGACTGCGACCAACGTTCCCGGATGAAACTCCGTGTTTCACCGTGATGACGAGAACGCTGAGGAGGAATACTCCCCTTCAACATCGCCCAAGGTTACACGCTGTGCGTCAGTTCCGCAGCCACGGGGTACCCGTTCGCGAGTCGCACGCGGAAGCCGTGCCGCGCAGCCGGGTCGGTCTCGAGCACGGTGAGCGCGAGGTTGTTGATGGCGGGCGAGGCGACCGTGAGTAGGTCGTTGAGCAGCAGCCGCACGACGGTGCCGTGCGTGACGATGAGGGCATCGGATGCGCAGCTCGCGGTCACGTGCTCGAGGGCCCGGTAGGTGCGCGCAAGCACCGCCGCGACGGGCTCGACGGTCGGATGGTCGGCGAGGCGCCGCGTGCCGTCGGGCAGGAACACGGTCTCGCCCTCGAGGTCGCCGAAGCTGCGCTCGACGACGTCGGGCAGCGGGGTGGGCTCGCCGAGCCCGGTGATGCGGCCGAGCTCGGTCGCGGTCTGCGTCGTGCGCGTCAGCGGTGAGCAGAACAGCGCGCTCCACGGCTGCCCGTCGAGCAGAACTGCGGTGCGTCGCGCCTGGTCGTAGCCGGTGTCGTTGAGCGGGATGTCGCTCATGCCCTGGAACAGGGCCTTTCGGTTCCACTCGGTTTCGCCGTGCCTGATCAGCCCAATTCGCATGCCTCTAAGGTACGGCCCGCCCGGCTAGGCTTGGCTCCATGGCGGAACGCAAACCCTGGTCTCTCGGAAACGCCCTGCGCGGCATGTTCGCACGACGCACGATCGACGAATCCACGTGGGAAGACCTCGAGGATGCGCTGCTCACGGCTGACTTCGGGCCCGACATCACCGACGAGATTGTCGACGAGCTGCGCGCCCAGGTCGCGCACCACCAGACGACGGATGCGCGCGACCTTCGCCGCATGCTCAGCGAGGTCATCGAGGAGCGCCTCTCGAAGTTCGACACGACGCTGAACCTCTCGGCGCGGCCCGCCGTCACGCTCATGGTCGGCGTCAACGGTGTCGGCAAGACGACGACGATCGGCAAGTTCGCGCGCTTCCTGCGCAACTTCGACCGCACGGTCGTGGTCGGTGCGGCCGATACCTTCCGCGCCGCGGCGGTCGAGCAGCTCGACACGTGGGCGATGCGCGCCGATGTGCGCATCGTGCGGCCGCAGCAGTTCGGCCAAGACCCGGCATCCGTCGCCTACCAGACCGTCGAGATCGCGATGCGCGACGGCATCGAGATGGCGATCATCGACACTGCCGGTCGCCTGCAGACGAAAGCTGGCCTCATGGACGAGCTTAAGAAGGTGCACCGCGTCGTCGAGAAGCTCACACCCGTGAGCGAGGTGTTGCTCGTGCTCGACGCCACGACCGGCCAAAATGGCGTGCAGCAGGCCGAGGCCTTCATTGAATACGCCGGTGTGACGGGCCTCGTCATCACGAAGCTCGACGGTTCGGCCAAGGGCGGATTCGTGCTCGCTGTGCAGGAGCGCACCGGGCTGCCGATCAAGCTGATCGGCACGGGCGAGGGCATCAACGACCTCACCGGTTTCACTCCGCATGTCTTCGCCGAACAGCTGCTCGCCGACGCGTAGGGTCACCGAGCGCAGAAACGAGCGGCGGGGGC
>NZ_JASCYH010000044.1:0-17544 GCF_030011715.1 Gulosibacter sediminis
TCTATCACCGCAAGCGCCGACAGCGACGACTCGGGAGACTGACCCCCGTCGAGTTCGAGACCATAATGATGGAAGCCGTCGCCTTGGCGGCCTAACCCCGGGCTAAATCAAGGCCTCAGCAGACCCGTCGATAACCAGGCACACCTGTGTCGACAACACCACATCCTGAAACATCAGCGGCCGTGGCGATACCGGCACCTGGGCAACGGGATCTACGAATGGGAATCCCCACTCGGGGAGATCTTCATCACCCGCGCCGACCCGATCGGGCCACGGAAGCCTGTCTTCAGACCCGCTGACGGACTCGGGGAGAACTCTGCCTACGACCCGACCACAGATCCCGCACCCTTCTAACTGGGGAGAGCCCTGCCGACTGAGGAGACCTCTCGCCACGACCCGGTTTGAGGTCCCGCACCCTGCTAGCGGGCGAGAACCCTGCTTCCCAGCGAGAACCCGGCTTCTTGGCGAGCACTCTGCTTACTGGCGAGAACTCTGCCAAAGACCCCACGACAGATCCGGGGTCCTTGTGATTTGGGAGAGCTCTGTCGTGAACCCGCGAACACCGACAGCGATCGCGCGGCAGGCCGGGCGCCTACTCGTCGTCGGGGTCCGAGAACGAGGTGTCGTCGAGGGGGTCCTTCGAGCGCTCGCCGATGATCAGGTGGGTGCGCACCGACTCGACCCCGGGCATCCGCAGCACGCGCTGCAGCACGGTGTTGCTCAGCTCCTCGTGCGAGGGCGCCGCGATCTCGACGAGGTAGTCGATATCCCCGGCAATGGTATGCACGCGGGTGACGAACGGCACTTCGAGCAGGCGATCGGCGAGGTCGGCCCCGGCGGCGGTCGCGCCGGTGTCGACCACGAGCAGAGCCCGCACCGGCAGTCCAGCAGCCGAGACATCGACCCGCGCCGAGAAGCCGGTGATTACCCCATCCGCCATCAATTGCCGCAGGCGCTCGTGCGCCGCCGACCGAGAAATATGCACCGACTCGGCGAGCGCGCGAATCGACAGGCGCGCGTCCTTACGCAGCGCCCGCACGATGGCCCGGTCGATCTCGTCTCGCATGCCTCGATTATCGCCGACGGCCGCCAGCGGTTATCGCAGCGCCGCGCGCAGCCGTCCCTGATCGACGAACCAGGTCGAATGCTGCTCATCATCGATCACGACCACAGGAATCAGCTCGCCGTACCTAGCCTGCAGCCGCGCATCCTCAAGGATGTTGTGCCGCCGCAGCTCCGCGCCCGCGGCCGCCGCCTCGGCCACGACGATTGGGGCCGCGTCCTCGCAGAGGTGGCAGCCGGGCTTCTCGTAAAAGTCGACGATCACGGCAGCGGCATGTGGGTCGCGTCGGCCGGGTCGCCCTGGTGCGCCTTCACGCGCAGGCGCAGCGTGAACACCGCGACCAGCGCCGCGGCGAGCGAGCCGAACAGCACGCCGAGGTGGGCGAACTCGAGGAACGTCGCGTCGCTGCGGAACGCGAGCTCTCCAATGAGCAGCGACACCGTGAACCCGATGCCCGCGAGCCCGCCGAGGGCAGCGATGTCCCACATGTTGATCTGCTTCTCGAGCCGGAACATCGGCAGCTTGTGCAGCACGAGCACGGTGAGGAAGATGCCAAGCGGCTTGCCCACAACCAGGCCGAGGAATACACCGAGGAACACCGGGTGCGTGATCGCATCCGCGAAGCTCCCCTCCCCCGGCGCAAACGGCACACCGGCCGCAAAGAAGGCGAACACCGGCAGCGCGACTCCCTGCGAAATGGCGTTCCAGTCGTGTTCCATATCCTCCGCAAGCGAGATCTCATCGTTCCCGCGCGGCAGCGCCGGCACGACAAGCCCAAGCAGCACCGCCGCGATCGTCGCGTGCACACCGGCAAGCAGCATCAGCCACCACGCAATGAGCGCGATCGGCACGAGCAGCCAGATCCTGTTAATGCCGCGGTTCACCAGGTACGCGTAGAGGCCGATCACGACGAGCGAGCCAATTAGCGCAACAAAGTTGAGGGCCGCGGTGTAGAAGATCGCGATCACGATAATGCCGAGCAGGTCATCCATCACCGCAAGTGTGAGCAAGAACGTACGGAACGCGCTCGGCAGACCCTTACCTACAACGGCGAGCAAGCCGAGGCAGAAGGCAATATCAGTCGCGACGGGAATCGCCCAGCCCTGCATCCCATCGATGCCGCTCGCGCCCACCACGATTGCATAGGTGGCGGCGGGCACCACCATGCCGCCCACCGCAGCAGCGATCGGCAAGGATGCGGTACGCGGGTCGCGCAGGGCGCCGGTGACGAACTCGCGCTTGAGCTCGAGGCCGACGACAAAGAAGAAGATGGCGAGCAGCCCGTCGCTCACCCAGTGCCCCACCGACATGTGCTCGATACCGAGCCAGGGCAGCGGCAGGTCGAAGTCGCGCACGTTCTCGTAGAAGGGCGCGAGCGGCGTGTTCGCGACGACAATCGCTAGCACGGCCGCGATGAGCAGCAGCGTGCCACCCATCTTGCGCGAGTTGAGGCGCTCCTTGAGCGAGAAGGAGTCATCTGGGCGATGGGCCGTCATGGGGCATCTCCGGTCTTGTGGGCAGGCAAAATCATCGCTGACCAGACTTCCCAGCACACCGAGTGACAGTGTACGCGTCGCCTGGCCGCGCGGGAAACGCGTGAGGGGCGCCGGTCTCCCGTCGCCCCTCACGCTGCAGCAGTCGTTACTTCTTGTTTCGACGCTGGTGACGAGTCTTGCGAAGCAGCTTGCGGTGCTTCTTCTTCGACATGCGCTTGCGGCGCTTCTTAATCACTGAACCCATAGTTATTCCTTAGATCTTTCGGGATGCGCGCAGAGGGCCTCCGGCGCGCGGAGGCACATCCTGCAATTTTACACCCGAGGGGGATTTAGGCACGCTCCTCGCCGCGAATTCCGGCGATCGCGTCCTGAACAGCTGATTCCGGCACGCGATACGAGCGCCCAAACTTCACGGCGGGGAGGTCACCCGCGTGCACCATCCGGTAGACGGTCATCTTGGAAACCCGCATCAGCTCGGCAACCTCGGCAACGGTGAGGAAGTGGACGTCAGACAGTTCCGAATCCATAGATTCCCCCAGATCGTTGTTGAAGTCGTGCCCCGTGTGACGGTTGTGAACGGAGTGCTGAGTCAACATTAGAGTGTTGCTCCCAGAATCTTCAAGCCTGGGTATATAGTGCCGCGCATTCACCTCCGGGTCGTCCTCCTGTTGCCCGGGCGCGGTTGCGCATCGCTCCCAGCCGAGTACGATCGCTGTCATGCCGAGCCCGGATGTTGCGCGGCGCTCGCCTCTGGGGCGGGTGCGCGATTGGGTCACCAGCATGAGCACGCACTCGCCGAGTCGCTTCGCCGTGCTGGCCTTCACCGGTATCATTTTTCTGTTCACGTTCGTGCTAATGCTGCCGATTTCCTCGGCGGACGGCACCATGACGCCGTTCCCGCAGGCCCTGTTCACGGCGGTCTCGACGATCTGCGTCACCGGGCTCGCGGTCGTCGACATGGCGACGCACTGGTCGCTATTCGGCGACGGCGTCGTCTTCCTCGGCCTCCAGGTCGGCGCGATCGGCGTGCTCACGCTGGCGTCGATCCTCGGCACCGCGGTCACCCGCAAGCTCGGCTTGCGCCAGCGGCTCATGGCGGCCTCCGACCAGAACTCGCTGCGCCTCCACTCCGGCCCGGTGGCCGAGTCGCAGGCGGTGCGCCTCGGCGATATCCCCGGCGTGCTCGTGACCGTGGCGGTGTCGCTCATCATCATCGAGACGATCATCGCGGTGCTCATCATGCCGGTGCTGCTTCTTCAGCCCGACTACGGCCCCTGGTGGGTCGCCGTGCGCGATGCTTTTTACTACGCCGCGAGCGCGTTCACGAACACCGGCTTCACCCCGAACGCCGAGGGCCTGGCCCCGTTTGACCACAACCTCTGGTTCCTCCTGTGCCTGTGCACCGCGGTGTTCATCGGCTCGATCGGCTTCCCCGTCATCTTCGCGCTCACCCGCTGGGTAAAGACGCGCCAGCGCCTCAGCGTGCACGTGAAGCTCACGCTCGCGACGACGGTCATCCTCTTCTTCATCGGCTGGGCCGTCATCTACCTGCTCGAGTTTGACAACCCCGAGACCCTCGGGGGCCAGGAACCGTGGTTCGCCCCGTTCACCGCCGGCTTCACCTCAGCGATGACCCGCTCGGGCGGCTTGACGACCGTCGACGTCGCCTCGATGAACGACTCGACCCTCACAGTCATAAGCATGCTCATGTTCGTCGGCGGCGGCTCCGCGTCGACCGCGGGCGGCATCAAGGTGACGACGATCGCGATCCTTTTCCTCGCCGCGGTCGCCGAGGCGAAGGGCGTGCAGGACATCCAGGTCTTCCGCCGCCGCATCCCCAACGACGTGCTCCGCCTCGCCGTCGCGGTCGCGCTGTGGGGCGCGACGATCGTTGCGGTCGCGTCGATCACGCTCATGCACATCACCGGCACCGAGTTCAAGTACGCGCTCTTCGACACGATCTCGGCGTTCGCCACCTGCGGACTGTCAACGGGACTCACCCAGAATTTGCCCGATTCGGGAGTTTTCGTGCTCACGGCAACCATGTGGTTGGGTCGAGTCGGCACCGTGACGTTCGCGGCCGCCGTCGCCTCGAGCGATCGAAAACAGCTCTACACCCTGCCCGAAGAGAGGATCATCGTTGGCTGAAGCAATCTCCCCCAACGCCCCGGTACTGCTGGTTGGTCTCGGGCGCTTCGGTGCCGCCACCGCCGGGCAGCTACAGCGGCTCGGCCGCGAGGTGCTCGCCGTCGATACCGACGCGACCCTCGTGCAGAAGTGGGCCGAGCGCGTCACGCACGCGGTGCAGCTCGACGCCCGCAACATCGATGCGCTGAAGCAGATCGGCGCGCAGGAGTTCTCGATCGCCGTGGTCGCCGTCGGCACCTCGATCGAGGCGAGCGTGCTGGTGACCGCAAACCTCGTCGACCTGAAAATTCCGCAGATCTGGGCGAAGGCGATGTCGACCACGCACGGCCGCATCTTGCGCCGCATTGGCGCGCACCACGTGGTGTTCCCCGAGGCTGAGGCCGGCGAGCGCGCCGCCCACCTGCTCAACGGCCGCATGCTCGACTTCATCGAGTTCGACGACGGCTTCGTGCTCTCGAAGATGTACCCGCCGAAGCCGCTGCGCGGCAAGACGCTCGCAGAGTCGGAGATCCGCACGAAGTACCGCGTCACCGTCGTCGGCGTGAAGTCGCCGGGCGAGGAGTTCACCTACGCCGAAGCGGGGACGATGATCTCCGACCACGACGTCATCATCGTCGCGGGCGTGCCGGAGGACGTCGAGCGGTTTTCCGCGCTCCACGTCTAGCGGCCCTTCGCGTCTAGGCTCGAAGCATGCCTATGAACGTCGAGTCATTCAACCTTGACCACCGCACGGTGCGCGCACCCTACGTCCGCATCGCCGACCGCAAGGAGCTGCCCGGTGGCGACGTTCTCGTGAAGTACGACGTGCGCTTCACGCAGCCGAACGTCGGCCACCTCGAGATGCCCGCGGTGCACTCGATCGAGCACCTCACGGCCGAGCTCATGCGCAACCACACCGAGCAGCTCATCGACTTCTCCCCCATGGGCTGCCAGACCGGCTTCTACGCGCTCATGCTCGGCGTCGAGACCGACGAGTTCCTGCCGCTGCTCGAGCAGACCTTCACCGACATCCTCGCCGCGACCGAGGTGCCCGCGGCGAACGAGGTGCAGTGCGGCTGGGGCGCGAACCACTCCCTCGAGGATGCGCAGGCCGCGGTCCGCGGGTTCCTCGCGGCCCGCGACGAGTGGCTCGACGTGACCGGCGAAGGCGCCTGATGCGGCTCATCCTCACGGCGATGCGCGAGGAGGCCGCGCCGTTCGTCGACGCCCTCACCTACTCAAGCAAGGTCGCGACCCCGTTCGACGGGATGCTCGCCTGGCGCGGCACATTCGCCGGCCAGCCCGTGACGATCGCGACCACCGGCATCGGCCTCGCCGCCGCCGCGTCGGTCGCAGCGTGGGCGGTCACCCAGTGGCAGCCGGCGCTCGTCGTCTCGGGCGGCACGTGCGGCGGCCTCGCCTCGCAGACCCGCGTCGCCGAGGTCGTCGTCGCCGACTCGACCACCTACGGCACCGCGGATGCGACCGAGTTCGGTTACGAGCGCGGCCAGGTGCCGCGCCAGCCCGTGCGCTTCCCCGTCAGCGAGCGCGCCCTCGCGGTCGCGCGGGAGCTCGCGCCAAGCCACGGCTGGCACGTCGGGCGCATCCTCTCGGGCGACACCTTCGTTACCGCCCGCAACGTCGCCGACATGCGCGAGGCGTTCCCCGACGCGGTCGGCACCGACATGGAGTCGTGCGCGATCGCGCAGGTCTGCGCGTCGCTCGGCGCCGAGTTCATCTCGGTGCGCGGCATCTCAGATCTCTGCGGGCCCGAGGCGGGCGCTGACTTCCACGTCGGCATCGACGTCGCGGCGGCCGCGAGCCGGGACGCGGTCGAGGCGCTGCTGCGCGCCGTCTAGCCGGAAGACTGCTCGCTAGGCGTCGACGCGCAGCTCGAGGACGTCGCGCAGGAGCAGCCGGTCGACCTGCTCGCCCTCGACGGCGAGCCACTCGCCGACCTCGCGCAGCAGCGATTCGGGCGACGCGAGGCGCACGTGCTGCCAGGTGCGCGAGTTATCGACGGCAAACTCGCCCGGCCCATCCGGGGTGATCGCGAGCCAGCCACGCACCTGCGCGACCTCGGCGAAGGTCTCGCGGAACCGCGTCACGCGGTGCGGGAACTCGTCGAGCGGCACGCTGCCCGGCTCGCCGTTGCGCACGACGTGACCCCGCGCATCCAGACCGTAGGTGCCCGGGTGCCAGAGGCGGTCGTCGATGAGCGCGAGTCGGCGACCGCAGAGCACGGCGTGCGAGATCGTCGAGATCGTCTCGTCGCCGTCGGGCAGCCGCAGGCCGTGCACGATGCGCACACCCGGGATGCGCTCGAGCGCGTCGAGCGTCGGGCCGATGAGCTGCTCGGCATACTGACGGCGAATCGGGTTCACGCCCGCGAGCGAGTGCCGCAGCGCGACCTCGCCGGGCGTGCCCCATTGGCGCTGCTCGGAGTCGACTGCCGGCGCGGTCTCGTTCGCAATGTCACAGAGCATCCGCTCGCTCACCATGCGCTTCGTGCGCGGCTCAAGACCCCACGACGCGAGCATCGCGAGCAGCACGCCGACGAGCGAGAGCACGCCGCGCGCGACGTAGTAGGGCACGCGCTCGGTGTCGCCCTCGAAGATGCGGAACATCGCGATGAGGAACGCCCCGGCCGCGTCGAGCGCGATGCCCGCGATGTTCACCCAGAAGAGGATGCGCGCGAGCTGCAGCCGCGCGCCGACCCATCGCAACGAGATCCAAACGAGGGCGAGCACAAGCAGCACGTAGCTCGCGAGCCACCACGGCACCGAGAGGCCGAAGAGCGACTGCGCGATGCAGACGCCGATCGTGCAGAGGATAAAGGGCAGCACGGTGAGCAGCTCGCGCAGGCGCGGGCCGTGCACGAGCGGGCGCGCGGGCGGCCACACCTCGGGGTGGGGGTGCCACTGCGTGCGGTACCAGCCCATCCGCCGAGCGTCGACCTTCGGCTGCGGCAGTCGCTCGAACGTTGGCACCTCGTCGGTACCGGCCGCGGTGCTGTGTGTCGCAGGGCGCGGCGGCGCGGGGCGAGCCCGGCTCGCGCGCTGCTGCTGGCGCAGGCGCACCCCGTGGTCTCGGCGCACGGGCGCGACGCCGGTGAGCTGCGCGAGCCACGAGTCGTGTTCGGAACGGCGGCGCGGGTTCGTGAGCACCTCAACCGCAAGCCGCACGCGGGTGAACTGCTGCGCATCACCGCCGAGGTCGGGGTGCGTCTCGCGCTGACGCGCGCGGCCCGCTCGACGAAGCTCAGCGTCGGTGACGTCGGGCTCGACGCCGAGGACTTCGTAGAGATTCTCTGGGAAGTCGGGGCTCATGCCGAGCCCGCAGCGAGTTCATCGTTGCGGCGGATGTTCGCGCGCATGGCGGCCTCGAACGTGCCGGCCAGATCGGCGGCCTCGAGTTGGGCGATCGACTGCTCGGTCGTACCCTTCGGGCTCGTGACGGCGCGGCGTAGCTCGGCGGGCATCTTGTCGGGGTTCGCGGCGACGAGTCCGACGGCGCCCCGGAAAGTCTGCACAACCAGCTCGTGCGCCTCGTCGGCGCTCATGCCAATGCGCTGCGCGGCCTCGGTCATTTGCTCGATGAGGAAGTAGACGTGCGCGGGGCCCGAGCCAGAGATCGCGGCGAGGGCCGGGATGCGCGACTCCTCGAGTTCGACGACAGTGCCAACCGCCGCGAAGATCGCGCGGGCGTAGCCCATCGCCTCGGCGTCGGCGGCCAGCCCGCCCGCGATGCCCGCGGCGCCAAGACCAATAGCGGATGGGGTGTTCGGCATCGCTCGCACGACGCGCACGTCGTGGCGCAGCCGCGCCTCCATCGCCTCGGTGGTGATGCCGGCGGCGACCGAAATCACCACGGCGCCGGGCTCGATCGCGTCGCCCACCTCGTCGAGGAGATCGGCAATCATGTATGGCTTTACACCGAGCAACACGATCTGCGCGCCGGTGACGGCCTCGCGACTCGCGTTCGGGTTCGTCTCGATGGCGGCGGCCTCGACCCGCGGCTCCTGTGCAAAGCGGTCGGCCGATGCCTGCGACTTCGTCGTCACGCGGACCGGAAGCTGCGCGAGCGCGTCGCCAGCCAGCAGACCGTCAAGAATGGCCCCGGTCATGTTGCCGGTGCCGAGAATGGCCAGGTTTGGCAGAGCGTCAGTCACAGTAAAGGAGTCTATTCTGGTCGCATCGATCACGGTGACCCCGCGCGGGACACCGTGAAATCACGCCGCTACAGAGGGGATGCCGATCATGACGTCGAATGCCGCGGAGACCGTGCGCACGCTGATGCTCGAAAGCGCCTACGTGAACGAAGTGCTCAAGGTAGCGATCGACGACAACGAGAAGGTCGTCGGGGTGCAGTTCTGCCTCGCCAACATCGACGACCTCGTCGCCCTGCCACCGCTGTTTGCCCAGCTGCGCGCCAACATCAAGCTCGCGCTGCCCGAGGTCGAGCACGTGTTCCTTGAACCCGACGTAACCGAGCGCCGCGCCGAAGCGGTGCCCACCGAGAACGTCGTCATTCGCGGCTGGGACTGACTAGCGACCCGCGAAGAACCTCGTTAACGGTTCCGCACACTCGGCTTCGAGCACACCGCCCACCACCTCGCTGCGCTGCGGGAGTCGCCCGTCGCGCAGCAGATCGTAGACCGACCCCGCCGCGCCGGCCTTCGCATCCCACGCCCCGAAGACGACGCGCGCAATGCGGGCCGTGAGCGCCGCGCCGGCGCACATGACGCACGGTTCGAGCGTGGTGAAGAGGATGCAGTCGTCGAGCCGTGAGCTGCCCAGCGCCGCCGCCGCCGCCCGCAGCGCCACGATTTCGGCGTGCCCAGTCGGGTCGTGCTCGACCTCGCGCACATTGCGGCCCGTACCGAGCACATGGCCGTCGGCATCCGCCACGACCGCGCCAATCGGAATATCCCCGGACGCGCCGGCAAGGCTCGCCTCGGCGAGCGACACCCGCATGAGGCGCTCATAGAGCTCAGGTACTCGCATCCGACACCTCCGACTTCACACGCGACGCAAGTTCGCTCGCTACGCTAACTCCTATGGAGCTGCACGTCGCGAACCACCCGCTGATCGACCATAAGATGACGCTGCTGCGCGACAAATCGACGCCGTCGCCGGCGTTTCGCGAGCTCGTCGCCGAGCTCGTCAACCTGCTCAGCTATGAGGCGACACGGGGGCTGCGCGTTGAGCGCGTCGAGTTTGCGACGCCGGTCGCCACCACGACCGGGTCAAAGGTGACCGAGCCGCTGCCGCTCGCCGTGCCGATCATCCGCGCCGGCCTCGGCATGCTCGACGGCTTCCTCAAGCTCATGCCCTACTGCGAGGTCGGTTTCGTCGGCATGCGCCGCAACGACGAGACCCTGCAGCCCGAGACCTACGCGAAGCGCCTGCCCGAAGACCTCGCCGACCGCCAGTGCTACGTCCTCGACCCGATGCTCGCGACCGGCGGCTCGCTCGCCGCCACCGTGCACTTCCTCCTCGAGGCCGGCGCGACCGACGTCACCGCGATCTGCCTCGTTGCCGCGCCCGAGGGCGTCGAGAAGATGCAAGCCGACTTCCCGGGCGCCAACGTGCGGGTCGTCGTCGCGGCGCTCGATGAGGGGCTCAACGAGCAGGGCTTCATCGTGCCCGGTCTTGGCGACGCGGGCGACCGCCTCTACGGCATCGTCGACTAGGCGTCCGAGCCGACGCCAACCACGAGGTACTCAACCTGCTGCTTGACGAACGCGAGCCCTTCGCAGGCTGTGAGGGCGCCGGCCCTCGCGCGCTCAAACTGCTGCGCGAGCCCCTCCGGCCAGTGCGGCAGCCGCGACTGCAGCGCGCCATCGAGACGCTCGAGCGCGTCTTCGAGGCCGATGTTGCCGGGGTCGATCGGCGCGCGCCGCGGCACATGCGGCTCGTCGGAGGGCGCGCTCTCGCGCAGCGCATCCTCAAAGCCGGTGATCGCACTAATGAGGTCGGTCGCCAGCTCGGTCCAGCGCTGCACGAGTCCCCGAAACTCGAGTTCCGTGGGGGTGTCGAAGCCACTACGGGGAATTCCATCGAAGTCGGCGCGCACGAGTTCGAGCAGGCCCATGAGTTCGGCGCGCGAGGTGCTCACAATTTGCACACTGTCCGCGATCGCACGATCCATAACCGGCTGATTCATGGCCCACCTTCTCGCAAAACTGATAGCCGTCTCGGCCTGGTGCGAGTATACGAACGCGAGGTCAGGGCCTGCTCAACTGGGGCCTGAAATCACCCCGAGGGACCACCCCATACAACTTCCGACCGATATCGGCCGCGAGCCGAACGTCCACAACTCACTTGAATTCGAATACCTACTTGACTTTGGTTGAGGGCGCAAACAAACTTAACGACATGACTGCAAATTACGCCCGCCCTGTGTTCGCCCTTGAGGTGGCAGGTCGAGTCGGCATGATGGCCGGCGTTGTGGCGTGCTGTCGAATGTGTCGCTAGCACGTATCTCCGCGCGCGGTTCTCGCGCACCCAGCCCGATTCCGGGCACGTACTCGCACACAACGACCTCATCTGCAGCAAGGAATCTTCCATGTCGAACATCGCCCCGTTCTCACGCCCCACGCACGCCCACGTTCCCACGGCAGCGGCTGCGCTCAAGCCCGTCACCTCGAGCTACCCCGCCGCTGCGGCCGAGCAGCGCGAGGCCGCAGCCCCGGTGCAGCCGGTCGCACCGGCCCCCGAAACCCGCGGATTCGCCCTCTACGTCGGGCTCGACACCGACACCGCGACCGCCGATGGAGTGACCCTCACCGAGGTCGTCACCGCCCTGCGCCGCGTGCTCGCCGAGCGCGCCCCGTCGGCCTCGAGCTACGCATCCGTCGCCTTCGCACCCGCCGGCGCCCCCGGCGACAGCATCGACCTCGTTCGCCTCGCGCTCCAGGAGCCGGGCGCGGTGCGCGACCAGCGCGCCGCGCGCCAGGAGGAAGAGCGCGCCGAAGAGGCGAAGCGCTCGCAGGCAAAGGTCGAAATCGACACCTCGCGCAAGCGCGTACTCGTGCAGGGCGAGAACGCCGAGTTCACGTACAAGGAGTTTGAGCTGCTGCAGGCGCTCGTGCTCCGCGAGGGCCGCACCGTCAGCCGCGAAGAGATCATCGACGTGCTGTGGCGTGAGTCACACGAGGAGCGCCCGCACGAGCGCACCATCGATGTCCACGTGCGCCGCCTGCGCCAGCGTCTCGGCGACTACGCCGACATCGTGCGCACCGTGCGCGGCATCGGCTACCGCTTCGACCGTCACGCAGACGTGCGCATCGTGCACTCGCTCGCGCCCTCGCCCAACCGCCACTAATCTCGGCGGGTCTGGGAGGTTGCGTCGCATTCTCCGCACGCCGCAACCTAGACTCGCGTACGTGAGTGACACAGCACATCGATCCGCCGCGGCCGCAAAGCCGAGCGACGCCTGGGAAGCGCTCTTCCGAGCGCAGGTGTCGATCATGCGCGACCTGCGTCGGGATTTCACCAATGTCGGCATGTCGATGAACGAGTACGACGTACTCTTCAACACGTATCGCGCGCCGAACCATCGCATCCGCCTGCGCGAGCTCAACTCGTCGGTGCTGATCACGCAGTCCTCGGTCTCGAGACTCGTCGACCGCCTCGTCGCGCGCGAGTTCATGGTGAAGCTGGAAGACGAACTGGATGCGCGCGGCACGGTCGTGGAGCTGACGGCCGAGGGGGTGCGCGCGTTCCGCAGTGCCGCGATCGTGCACACCGAGAACATCAACGATCGGGTCGGCAGCGTGCTGACGCCCGAAGAGCTCGTCACGCTGCGTGATCTCTGCACCAAGCTGCGCGAGCACGACGAAGCATGAGCGACTCCGGGGTCGCCTGGCCGGGTGGTGAGGGCGCACCCGTCTCGGCGGCGGCCGCGCGCTCGCTCGCCGCGTCGCTACAGGCCCTCGCCGAGCCAGCGCGACTGCGCATCCTCTCGATCGTGTCGGCGAACGACCCGCGGCCGACGACCGTGACCGAGCTCGTCGATGCCGTCGGGCTGTCGCAGGCCACTGTGTCGCATCACCTCAAGCATCTGCTGCAGGCGGGTTTCGTGAGCGCCGAGCGTGCGGGAAACTGGAACCTCTACCGGGCCAACGCCGACGCGTACGCCGACGTTGTGCAGCGGCTCTCCCCCAACCGCTAAGGAACCAACGTGAGCCAAGCCATCGCCATCGTCACCGGGGCTTCGAGCGGAATCGGGCACGAGATCGTGCGCGAGCTCGCGTCGACCCACCGCATTGTCGCGCTCGGGCGGGATGCGGCGCGGCTCGCCTCGACCGGGGCCGACATCACGGTCACCGCCGACCTGCGCGATGCGGGCGAGTTCGCCCCTGGCGGCAAGGTCGCGGCGCTCATCGACTCGCTCGAGCGCGTTGATGTGCTCGTGCACTCGGCCGCCGTCGGCACGCCGGGCACCTTCGCCGAGACCGACGCGGCCGAGTGGCACCGCCAACTCACCACCAACGTCGTGGCTCCAGCCCTGCTCACGCGCCTCGCGCTACCGAAGCTGCGGGAGGCGTCGGGCACCGTCGTGTTCCTCGGCTCGGGCGTCTCGGTGCGTCCTGCGCACCAGATGGCCGCTTACGTCGCGTCGAAGCACGCCCTCAAGGGGCTCGCCGACTCGCTCCGGCTCGACGAGGCCGAGCACGGCGTCCGCGTGACGACGCTCATGCCCGGCCAGGTCGACACCCCCATGCAGGTGGAGCTGCAAGAGGGTCTCGGCAATGCCTACCACCCCGAGCGCTACCTACGCCCCGAGACCGTCGCTCGCGCGGTTCGGTACGTTGTTGACGCCCCCGAGGACGCGCACCTCATCGACCTCAGCATCCGCCCCCGCGTCGCGAGCTAGCTTTGCGATCTTGCGTCGCTCGAGCCAGACGGCGACCGCGATGCCCACCAGCGCGATCGCGAACCAGATGAGCAGGTGGCCGACCGCCGCACTGACGTTGATGGTCGAGCCCGCAATGAGCGCGCGGAACGCCTCGACCGAGTACGACAGCGGCAGCCACGGGTGGATCGCCTGATAGAACGGTGGCGTCGTCTGCACGGGATACGTCGCGCCCGCTGAAGAGAGCTGGAGCACGATCATCACGAGCGCGAGGAATCGGCCCGGGGCGCCGAGCAGCGCGACGAGCGCCTGGTTCATCGCAACGAAGGTTACGCTCGCGAGGAACGCCAGACCAACGACCGGCCACACCAGCGCGTAGTCGACGCCGACGAGGAAGTGCACGACGAACAGCATGAGCGTGCTCTGCACGAGGCCCATGATCGCGCCGGGCAGGAACGCTCGCAAGGTGTCGACGAGGATCGACCCACTGCCACGGGCCTTGCGAAGCGGCTCGTGCATCATGAAGTACGCCATGCCGCCGACCCAGAGCGCGAGCGACATGAAGTAGGGCGCCATGCCGTCGGCATTCTTCGCGACCTGGTTCTGGCGGCTCGTGTCGAGCTGCACCGGGTTCGAGGTGACGTCCGCCAGCGTCTCCGACTCGCTGTCGGTGTAGGAGGGCACCTGGTCGACGCCGTCCTCAAGGCCCGAGGTGAGCTCGCCGCTGCCGTCAATTAGTTGATCGAGGCCGTCGCGCAGTGAGCTGGTGCCGTCGGCCGCCTCGCCCGTGCCGTCGGAGACCTGGTGCGCGCCGTCGGCGAGCTCGTCAGCACCGTCACTGAGCTCGCTCGTGCCACCCGCGAGGGTGTTCGCTCCCGAGGAGAGCGTGCTCGTGCCACCGGCGAGGGCCGAGGCACCGTCGGCGAGCTGACCGTTCGCGTCGGCGAGCTGCTGCGCGCCCGAGTTCACCTTCGCGATGCCGTCGACGAGGGCGCCGGAGGCGTCGCGCAACTGCGAGGTGCCGCCTGCGAGGGTTTCGGCGCCGGTAGCGACCTGCTGCGCACCGTCGTTGAGCTGGTTCACCTGGTCGACGATCGCACCCGGGTCCTGCAGCGCATCGAGGCTCGAGAGGTCGATGCCCTCGAGGCTCGTTGCGGCGTCGTCGAATCCGGTCTGCACCTGCTGTGCACCCGTCTGTATCTGCGTCACAAGCGCGAGCTTCTCGTCGTCGGTGAGGGTGTCCCAGTTCGTCGCGAGGTCATCGAGGCTCGTCACGACGTTCGAGGCGCCGGTCTGCAGCTCGCCGCCCTGGGCGGTGAGTTGCTCGGCGACCTGCGCGACCGTCTCGGCCGTCGACGCGGCGCCGTTCACTGCATCCGCGAGCTGCTGCGTACCGTCGGCAACCTGCCCGGCGCCGTCGGCGAGGCTCTGCGCGCCGTCGTCGAGCTGCGCAGCCTGATCGGGCAGGCCCGAGGTCTGCGTCTCGAGCTCGGCCGTGCCGGCCGCGAGTTCGTTCGCACCGCTCGCGGCCTGCTGCGCGCCCGAAGCGAGCTGCTGTGCGCCCGAGTCGAGCGTCGCGGCACCCGAGGCAAGGTCGGATGCGCCGCTCGCGGCCTGGTCGGCCCCGCTCGCGAGCGTGTCGGCGCCACTCGCGAGTTCACCGCTGCCGCTGACGAGCTGGTTGATGCCAACCTGCAGCTCGCCCGCACCGTCGTCGGCCTGGCCGATGCCGCTGCCGAGCTCCTCGGAGCCGTCGGCGGCATCCTGCAGGCTGCCGTGGATCGAGGTGAAGCCGGCGTAGATGTTCGTCAAATACTCGTCGGACACCTCGGTGGCGAGCTCGTCGGCAACGACGGTGCCGATCTGGTTCGCAATCGTGCCGACGAACATGTTCGCGGCGTCGTTCGTCTCGATGTGCAGCTGTGCCTGTTTCGGGTCGTCGCCCGCGGGCGAGACAGCGTTCTCAGAGAAGTTCTCGGGGATCGTCAGCACCGCAAGCACCTCGCCGTCGGCGAGTTTCTCGGCAGCCTCGTTGGCCGACATCTCATCCCAGTCGAAGTTCTTCGACTCGTCGCTGTCGACGAGCTTCTCGGTGAGCTGGTCGCCGAGTTCGACGGTCTTGGTCTCGCCGTCGGTCGTCTCGGTCGTGGTGGCGACATCGTTGTTCACGACGGCGGCTTGGATGTTGTCGAAGTTGCCCTGCGGGTCGCTGAACGAGCCGGTGAGCAGGCCCGAGTAAATCAGGGGCACCGTGGCGAGGCCAGCAAAGATGATGGCTCGCCACAGTTTTCCGTTGCGGTTCTTAGCTTGCGTTTCGGTCATTTCGTGAAGTCCGTCATTGAGTAGTTGGCCGCACCAGAGGCGGCAAGGATGTTCGCGGCGAAGCGCTGCACGGTGGGTTCCAGGGCATTCTCGCCCATGAAATCGCTCGAGAGCCAGGCGATCGCGCGCCAGACCGCGCCGGCGCCGAGGAATTCAGCCCGGGCGAGGGCCTCGCGCTCGTCGACGCCCTCACGAAGGCAGGGCGCGAGCGGCGAGTGGTGGAGGAATTGGTCGGCGAGGTAGTGGACGATACCCGCGAGCACGGGCACGGCCGCCGGGCCGCTCAGGATCGGCAGGTAGATCACGGCATCCCGCTGGAGTTCGCCGAAGAGCAGTGTGAGGCGGGCGCGAGCGAAGTCGTCCCACGTGTCGCCCTGTAGCCCGTTCGGCATGCGCTCAAACAGCTCACCGAGTCGCTGCAGGGTGGCGACGCGCACGAGATCCGGCACATCGGTGAAGTGCTGGTAGAAGGTCGGCCGGCTCACACCGGCGCGCTTCACGACATCGGTAATCGAGGGCGTGCCCCCGTCCGCAGCCAGATGCGCCCAGACCGCCTCAATGAGCGCGGCGCGGGAGCGAAGGGCGCGTGGGTCGATGGCGTTCGTACTTGTCACGAGCGACTAATTTACATTTGTAAATTAGATTTCGCAAGGGGTGCCACACCGCCAACACACAGCTTGGTCGGTGCGATGACATCGGTGATGGGGTCCGCCAGCCAGCGCGAAATGCACGCTGTTGAATTCGTAAGCCTTGCTCGTTCTACCTGCGACGGCGCCAAACATACCAAGGCTCAGTGATCCTGCGAGCCTGGCAGTAGAGTCAGCATCAGTCAGTGAGGATTGACGGTGATGGACACCTAGGGATCAAGGAAAGGCCCGATGAACTCTGAAACCGGCAGTGTGGTACCGGCACCACATGTAGGCGGAAGGAGCATTTTGGCCCCCGCGACAGCAGAATTCGCCAATTTAGTCGAACGCCTCGTCGCCAGCGCCGAGCAGTGCCGCGGCGAACCGCAAGCAATGCTCGCGACCCTCAGCGAAGAGGCGATCGCGCCAGAGGACTTTCCACTCCCCGGCGAGCACACGCTTGCCCTCTGGGAGCTGCTCGCAGAAGTGGCCGCCACAGATCTGGTCGCAGCGCGCACGCTCGAACCCCACCTCGACGCACTGGCCATTACTGCGCAGAGTCCCGAACCAGTGCCTGCCAAGGGCACTTGGGGTGTGTATGCGGCGGAAGGTGGCGACTCACCGTTGACCGCCCACCATCATCTTGGCTCAGCGGCGGACGTGCATTTGAACGGCGTCAAGCCGTGGTGCTCGCTGGCGGGATCACTCGACGCCGCGTTAGTGACCGCCCACACCGATGGGGGACGTCAGCTATTCGCCATCGATCTTCACCACCCCGGCGTCCAGGTGGAACGGGTGCGATGGGTGAGCCGTGGGCTCGCATACGTCCCCAGCGGCCCGGTTCGTTTCGACAACGTCCCCGCCACCGCCGTCGGTGCCGTGGGCTGGTATTTCGATAGACCAGGATTCGCGTGGGGCGGCGCCGGGGTGGCCGCATGCTGGTTCGGCGGTGCCGTCGGTGTTTACCGCGATCTCGTCTCGGCGGCCGCGCCGCGGCCCCCCGCTCAGATAGGGTTAGCCCTACAGGGTGGTGGCGCCCGGGTGGGTG
>NZ_JASCYH010000045.1:0-17399 GCF_030011715.1 Gulosibacter sediminis
GGTGACCAGAAATGGTCACCCGCCCGCCGTTGTTATTGCGTGGAGCTACGACACCGCGTTCGCGGCATCCTCGGCCTGCTGCAGGCCCTCCTCGACCGGCGTCGCGCCAGTGAAGACGTCGTTGAGGATGGGCGTGAAGGCCTCGGCCTGCGCGTTGAAGTTCGCGCCGATCACGGGCTGACCGGGCTCGGTGCCCTCGAGCACGCTGAAGAAGGGCGTCGTGTCGACGTCCTGGCCGGCCCAGTACTCGTCGTAGGCGGCGCGCGCATCGGTCACCGCGGGCACCGCGGCACCCTCGGCCCCGATGTACTCCGCGCCCTCGGCTGAGCCGAGCCACTCGAGCAGTGCCTGCTGCTCTTCGGGGTGTTCCGAGTTCGCGTTGCCCGCGACGATGATGCCCGGGGAGGTCGTGCGCTTCCCGTCGGGACCAGCGGCGATCTCGGTGAGCGACCAGTTAAACTCGGCGCCGCTCTGCACGTTCGCCAGGTTGTAGGTGCCCGACTCGAACACGGCGATGTTGCCCTGGAGGAACTCGTCACGCGTGTAGTCGCCGTTACCGTTCGTCGCTTCGGCGGGCGGGGCCACGTGGTACTCGTTGATGAGGTCAACGAGGTACTGGTAGGCCTCGACGGTCTTCTCGTTCGTGAACGTGAGGTTGCCCTCGTCGTCCTGGTACGTGCCGCCGTTCGAGTAGATGAAGTTGAGCTGGATGTTCTGGAGCTCGGCCGCGGCATTGAGGCCATAGGTGGCCACGTTGTCGGGGTCGAAGTCGGCCGAGGCGGCGTTGTTGCCGTTCTTGTCGATGGTCAGCTTCTGCAGCAGCGGCAGCAGGGTGTCGTCGGCGGCGTTCGGGCTCCAGGTCGCGTCGGAGAGCTCCTGCGCCGTGACACCGGCCTCATCGAGGAGGTCTTCGTTCACGTAGAACGCCGAGCCGCCGTCGGTGAGCTGGGGCACGCCCCAGAGCTGGCCGTCGGTCGAGTACTGCTCGACGACCGACTCTTCCCAGCCCGAGATCGCGTCTGCACCGAGGGTCTCGGTGATGTTCACGAGGTTGCCGTTGTCGATGTAGTCGCCGACGCTCGCGCCGTTGATCCAGAACAGGTCGTCGCCAGCCCCGCTGCCGACCTCGTTGCGCAGGGTGTTGAAGTAGTTGTCCCACGGCACCACGTTGAGTTCAACCTTGATGCCCGGGTTGGCGGCCTCGAACGCTTCGATCGAGCCCTCATAGGAGGTCGCAACGTTTTCGTCCCACAGGCGCAGCGTGAGCGTGACGTCGCCGTCACTCCCCGCGTCGGCCGAGCTGCAGCCAGCCAGCGCCACTCCCGTGAGCACGGCGGCCGCACCGGCCAGAATCCGGCGATAGGTCATGATTCTCGTCTCCCAAAATCGAGCCGCGCCGATCCATTACGGCGCATACTTCTTGCCCATTCTTGCAAAAATCCGCGCGCGACCGCGGGTTGTGTGCGTTCTCACGTAACTGGTGACGAAGCGTGACGCCGCCGCCCGGGCCTGCTGCGCGACGAGCCGCGCGGCGCTAACGGAAGCTGGAGATGCGGATCGACCGCACGATCTGCTTCTGAAAGATGACGAACAGCACGATGAGCGGCAGCATCGCGAGCACCGACGCCGCCATCACGAGCGTGATGTTGTTCGAGTACTGCTCCTGCAGCGACGCCGTCGCGGTCGTGAGCACATGGATGCGGTTCTGGCCGATCATCAGCGGCCACATGAAGTTGTTCCAATGCGACACAACGGTGATGAGCAGCAGCGTCACGATCGTCGAGCGCGACAACGGCACGACGAGACCAAAGAGGATGCTCCAGGTGCCCGCGCCGTCCATCCGCATCGCGTCGATGAGCTCCTGCGGGATCTGCCGGAACTGCTCGCGTAACAGGAACACCGCGTACGGCGAGCCGAACATGAACGGCAGCACGAGGCCGAGGAACTCGCCGCCGAGGCCGGCCTCGCTCATCATGAAGTAGAGGGGAATCACGGTGACGACCTGCGGCACCATGAGTGTTGCGAGGAACACCCAGAACAGCAGGTTGCGGCCGGGGAAGCGCAGGCGCGCGAACGCAAACGCGGCCATCACCGAGAACAGCAGTTGCCCCGCGGTGACGAGCAGCACGACGCCGACGGTCACGAGCGCGGCCTCGCCGAAGTCGACGCGCCGCTCGCCGAGCGCCGTGAAGTTCTCGAGCGTCGGCGGCATCGGCAGACTCACGCCCTGCGAGGCGAGCTGGCGCGGCTCCATGAACGCGGCCATGATCGCGAGCAGGAACGGCGTGAGCGTGAGCAGCGCTGCGCCGATGAGCACGACGTAGGTGCCGACGGCGCCGAGTACGCGCACGCCGCGGTTCGACCCGACCGGCTTCGCCTCAGCGCTCATAGTTCGTCTTTCGCGAGAAGTAGGCGTTCTGAATCAGCGTCACGACCACGAGCAGCGCGAAGAGAATGAGCGCGAGCACCGAGGCCTGCCCCACATTCGAGAGCGGTACGGCCTGCTGGTAGATGCGCGCCGCGATGAGGTCGGTGCTGCCGCCCGGCCCGCCGTTCGGCGAGAGCGTGTAGACGAGGTCGAAGGTCTGGAACGCGGCGATGACGCCCGTGACGAGCACGAAGAACGTCGTCGGGGTGAGCAGCGGAAACTTGATGCGCCAGAAGATGCGCCACTCGCTCGCGCCGTCGATGCGCGCAGCCTCGAGGATCTCGTTCGGGATGTTGCTCAGGCCGGACATGAAGAAGAGTGAGACGTAGCCGATCTGCGTCCACGCCTGCACGAAGGCGACGGTCGGCAGGGCGAAGCGCTCGTCGGTGAGCAGGCCGAGGTTCCCGCCGAGGAGGTCGTCGGCCACGCCGCCATACTGCAGCAACCAGCGCCAGACGATGCCGAGCACGACGGGCGCGCTCACCCACGGCAGCACGAGCAGCGTGCGCAGCACGGCCGAGCCGGGCAGGTTGCGCACCAGCAGCACGGCGAGCAGCAGTCCAGCCGCGAGCTGCACCGGCACGACGAGCACGACGAACAGGGCCGTGACGCCGAAGCTGTGCCACATGACGCCGCTCGACAGCGCCCACTCCCAGTTCTTGAACCCGACGAACTCGATCGGCGAGAGCACGTTCCAGTCGGCGAACGAGAGCACGACGAGCATGATGATCGGCACGATTAAGAACGCGAGCACGCCGAGCAGCGCGGGCGTGAGCAGTCCGTATGCAGTGACGGCCTCGCGCACGGCGAGGCCGCGGCGAACGTGCGTCTTCGCCGTCGTCATTACTCGGCCTCTCGCCCGTTCCACCAGGCGCGTAGGCGCCGCTCGGCTTCCTCGGCACCGAGCGGGCCCTCGTCGAGGCGCAGTTCGAGCAGGAAGTTGCGCGCCTCGCCGACGGTGCGCGACGGCCCGATGTCAAGGATGCGCATGATCTCTTCGCCGTCGAGGTCGGGGCGGATCGCGTCGATCGCCTCCTGCTCGCGCAGCTCGTCGAGGCGCTCCTCAAGGCTGTCGATGCCGAACTGCAGGCGTTCGGACTTGCGCTTGTTGCGCGTCGTGATGTCGGCGCGTATGAGCCGCAGCAGGCGATCGAGCAGCGGGCCCGCGTCGCGCGCGAAGCGGCGCACGGCCGAGTCGGTCCAGCCCGCGTCGCCGTAGTTGTAGAGCCGCATGTGCAGCTCGACGAGGCGGGCCACCTGCTTGGTCGTGTCGTTGTCGAAGCGCAGCGCGCCGAGTCGCTTCTTCGTCAGCTTCGCGCCGACCCAGTCATGGCCGTGGAACGTCACCTTGCCGCCGGGCGCGAACTCGCGCGTCTTCGGCTTGCCGATGTCGTGCAGCAGCGCCGCGAAGCGCAGCACGACGTCGGGCGAGGGCAGCTCGGGGTCGCTCTCGTGCGCCGCCCGCTCGAGGTCGATCGCGTTCTCGAGCACCTTGATCGAGTGGTCGAAGACGTCCTTGTGCTGGTGCGCGTCGTCGCGCTCGAGCTGCAGGGCCGGCAGTTCAGGCAGCACGAGCTCGGCGAGGCCGCTCTCGACGAGCAGCTCGATGCCCGCGCGCGGGGATGCGGTCGACAGCAGCTTCACGAGCTCGTCGCGCACGCGCTCGGCCGAGATGTCGAGAATGCGCCGACGCAGCTCGCCAACCGCCTCGAGCGCGGGGAGGTCGAGGTAGAAGCCGAGCTGCGAGGTGAAACGCACGGCCCGAAGCATCCGTAACGGATCGTCACCGAACGACACCTCGGGCTCGATCGGGGTGCGCAGAACGCCCTCCATGAGGTCGTCGAGGCCTCCCGTCGGGTCGATGAGCTTGAGGGCGGGCAGTGAGAGCGCGAGGGCGTTCACGGTGAAGTCGCGGCGCAGCAGATCGCCCTCAAGCGAGTCGCCGAACGCGACGACGGGCTTGCGCGAGGTGCCGTCGTAGGTGTCGGCGCGATACGTCGTGATCTCGACCTGCTCGCCGTGGATGCGCGCGCCGATCGTGCCGAATTCGCGACCGATGTCCCAGTGCGCCTCGCTGATGGGGCGCACAATTTCGAGGATGCGCTCGGGCCGCGCGTTCGTCGCAAAGTCGAGGTCGTGCACGGCGACCCCGAGGAACGCGTCGCGCACCGGGCCGCCGACGAGGGCAAGCTCGACGCCGGCGTCGGCGAACGCCGCCGAGAGGGTCGCGACCGGGCGCGACTCGGCAAGTTCGGAGAGCCGTTGGAGGGCGGTCTGGACGTGCTGCACCGGTCCAGTTTACGAGGAAGGTGCCCCACAGCGGCACGCCGAATCGATGCCGCCAGGGTCGCGCTCGTACACTTGCGGCATGTTCGATGCGGCTCGAGGCGCCTCGAGCCGGTCGTTTGCGCGATTGTGCTCGGGCACCCTGGCGACCATCGCGCTCGTCACCACACCGCTGGTGGCGACCGCCGAAAGCGCGAGTGCCGCGACCGCGACGACTGACTTCGGCGAGCAGGTCACCGACGAGGTAACCACCTACGTGTCGACGACGCCGCTCACGACGGAACAGGTGGCCGACGACATTGCCGACGACGGCATCCTCACCCTCACGGGCACCGTCGTCGTCTCGAACGGCACGGCCGATGAGCTACCCGCGGGCGAAGTCGACATCGCCTTCGACGACGAAATCATCACGACAACGACCGAGCGCGATGCGTGGCTCGGCGACAGCTACGCCCCCGACGCCCCGGCGTCGGACGTCACGGTCGCCCAGCAGTCGGTCGGCGCGATGGCCGCAGGTGACAGCGTGAGCCTGCAGTTCTCGGCCGACATCGAGGTGTCGAGCGGCGAGACCTTCGCGGCGCAGGTGCACGGCATCGCGGCGCAGTACCGCAGCGACGGCGCCGCCACCGAAGGGCGCAGCGTCGTGCTGCTGCCCGGCGAGCGCGACGACGAGCCCGTCGACCTCACGACGATCGTGCCCGTCACCGCGGCGATCGGCACGACGGCGCTCATCTCGTCGAGCGACCTCGAGATACTCACCGCCGCCGACGGCGACCTCACCCTGCTGCTCGACGCCGTCGAGGGCACCGAGGCGACCCTCGCGATCGACCCGCGCGTGCTCGCATCGATCCGCGCCCTCGGCGTCGACGTGCCCGAGAGCGCCGCCTCGTGGCTCGCGCGGCTCGAGTCGCTCGACAATCCGAGCTTCGCCCTCGAGTTTGCCGACGCCAACACCTCGCTGCAGGCGCAGGCGGGCCTCGACGAGCCGCTGCAGATCGAGAGCTTCGCGTTCGCGACCGACGACCACGAGTTCGACGGCTCGCTCACGCCGCCGGCCGCGACCGCGACCTCGACGCCGACGCCCGGTGCATCCGACTCGCCGACACCGACCCCGACCGCCGAGGACGACCCGACCGCGCCGCCCGATGCCGAGGCGCTGCAGCAGGTCTCGGCGACGCGCGCCGACCTCGTCTGGCCGTACGCCTCGACGGCGGCTAACCCTGCCGCGCTCGCCGACGGCGGGACGGTACTCGTCGAGTCCGACCAGCTCACGCATGGCAGCGGTTGGTCGACCGCCTCGGGTACCCAGCAGCGCATCGGCGATACCGAGGCGCTCGTGATCAGCAGTGCGCTGAGCGACCTGCTCGCCACGGCGGTCGAGGCCGAGACCGACCCGGCGCGCGACGCCGCGATCGCCGAGCTCACCGCATCCCTTTCGCTCGTCGCGGGCACGGACGGCACGCAAGTTACCGTCGAGATGCCCCGCGTCGCGACGAACGGCACCGCCTATGCCGCCGTGGTCGACGCGCTCGACGGCGCCGGCGTCGCGAGGGTGGCCGCCCCGCCCGCCGCGAGCGCCGACGTCGCCTCGCTGCCGGCGGTGAAGACCACGCCGGGCGAGTTCAGCGACGAGACCGTGCAGCGCTTCGAGCAACTGCGGCAGCAGGAGGAGACAGGCCTCACCCTCGTCGACCTCTACGAGGACCCCGAGGATGTGCGCGAAGAGTTGCGCGTCAACCTCGTTAACGCGCTGAGCAACCAGCACTTCGAGGCCGGCGACTTCCCTGAAACCGTCACGAGCTACACCGCCTACGCGACCGGCGCCTACAACGGTGTCACGGTCGAGGCCGGCAGCGAGGTGCAGCTCATCGGCCACGAGTCGTCGGTGCCGGTGTTCGTGTCGAACTCGACCGACCGCACCGTCACGGTCGAGGTGCGCGCCCGCGCCACCACCGGCCACCTGCGTGTCGGCGACGTCACCTCGGTCACGGTCGAGCCGAACTCGGTCTCGCGCGCGCAGATTCCCGTCGAGGCCATCGCGAACGGCACGAGCGGCATCGCCGTGACGCTCTGGGCTGGCGATTCAGTGCAGCTGCCGAGCACCGGCAAGTACGTCGTCAACGTCAACGCCGACATGGAAACGGTCGCGATTTGGCTCGTCGGCATCGTCGTCGTGCTGCTCATCGGCTTCGGCAGTTGGCGCATGCTGCGCCGTCGCCGCCGCGAGGCCTCCGGTAGCGTTGCTGAGCACGACCCGTCCCCGACCTCCTAGGTAGCACCACACCAGCATGGCAACGTCTCTCGGCCGTACCAGCCTGATCCTCGCCTCCGGCACCCTCGTGTCGCGCGTGCTCGGCTTCATCAAGGCGATCGTGCTCGCGGGCACGATCGGTCTGGTCGGCTCGGCCTCGGCCGACGCCTTCGCGAACGCGAACTCGCTGCCATCGAACGTCTACGCGCTCATCTCGGGCGGCCTGCTCAACGCCGTGCTCGTGCCGCAGATCATCCGCGCGACGAAACGCGAAGACGGCGGCCGGGTCTACGTGAACCGCCTGCTCACGCTCGCGATCACGGGCCTCGCCGGGCTCACGCTGATTCTCACGATCGGCGCGCCCGTGCTCGCGTGGATCTACGGCATCACGCTGAGCCCCGAACAGCTCGGCCTCGTCATCGCGTTCGCGTACTGGTGCATCCCGCAGGTCTTTTTCTACGGCCTCTACGCCGTGCTCTCCGAGATCCTCAACGCCCGCAGCATGTTCGCCCCGTTCGCGTGGGCGCCGGCGCTGAACAACGTCATTGCGATCGGCGTGCTTGCACTGTTCAGCGTCGTGTTCGGGGCGGATGCGACCGGCGCGCGCGAGATTTCCGACTGGACCCCCGACATGATCGCGATGCTCGGCGGCGGCACGACCCTCGGCGTCGTCGTGCAGGCCCTCGTGCTCTTCCTGTTCCTGAAGAAGGCGGGCTTTGCCTACCGCCCCGACTTCCACTTCCGCGGCACCGGCCTCGGCCGCGCGGGCAAGCTCGCCGGCTGGTCGTTTGGCGTGCTCATCATCGTGCAGCTCACGGGCTGGATCGAGACCCTCGGCGCGAACGTCGCGTTCGGCACCGCCGCCTCGCTCGCCGCGCTGCAAAACGCGTGGATGATCTTCATGCTGCCCCACTCGATCATCACGGTGTCGCTCACGACGACGATGTTCACGTCGCTGAGTCACAAGGCGGCGGCGAAAGACACCGACTCGGTCGTCGACGACTTCTCGCGCGGCGCCCGCTCGATCGCACTGTTCATGGTGTTCTGCGCCGTCGCGCTCATCATCATCTCGCCCGCATTCGCGCGCATCTTCGACTCGAGCGAGGAGGGGCTCGAGGCGCTCGCCCTCGTGCTGTCGGCAGCGCTGCTCGGCCTGCTCGCCTACTCGCTCCTCTATTACGTGCAGCGCGTGTTCTACGCGTTCGAAGACACGAAGAGCGTGTTCCTGCTCTACGCCTACACCTCACCGCTGCAGCTCGTGCTCATCGGCCTCGTCGCCTGGCTCGTGCCGATCGAGCACATCGTGGTCTCGCTCGTGCTCGTGCAGTCGTTCATCACCTGCATCCGCTTCGTGATTCAGTCGCTCGCCTTGCGCCGGCGCCTCGGCTCGATCGACGGCCGCAATATCGCGACGTCGGTTGGCAAGTTCGTCGGCCTCGCCGTGCCCGCGGCCGTCGTCGGCCTGCTGCTCGTGTGGCTCATGGGCGGCTACACGGTCGGTGGCTTCGCCCGCGACGGACTCATGCCGGCCCTCATCACCTGCGCCGTCGCAGGCTTCGCGATGGCGGCGATCTACTTTGGCCTCGCACTGCTGCTGCGCCTGCCCGAACTCGAAACCTTCGCTGGCCCGCTCATCCGCCGCCTCGACGGCGTGCGCGGCCGCCACTCAAACGAGCTCCACCGCCACGCGCGCCGCGCCGCGGGCGCCGACCGCTTCGCGCAGGAGTTCGGCACCCTCGTCGACGAGGTGCAGACCGACCTCAGCGGCTCGGTCGCCTCGACCTCGCAGGCCGCCCCCGAACTCGAGCTCGTGCAGTCGTCGATGCAGAACTCGACTCGCTCGCTGCCCTCGCGCCGCGAGCTGCGCCAGTACGAGGCGAAGATGCGCCGCGAAGAGTACGAACGCCGCGTCGAACGCGACGACGAACCGCTCATCTAACGTCTCAGCCCGCCTCGTGGCGCCGCGCGGCACAATGGAATACGTTGCGGCCGCCAGGCGTTGTCGGCTACAGGCGCGAAGCCGAAGATTTCTCACCAACCAGGAGCACCTATGAGCACGCGAAACGTTGCCATTATCGGATCCGGCCCCGCCGGGTACACCGCGGCGATCTATGTCGCCCGCGCCGGTCTCAAGCCCATCATGTTCACCTCGGCCGTCGAGGTCGGCGGCGAGCTGATGAACACGACCGACGTCGAGAACTTCCCCGGGTTCCCCGAGGGCATCATGGGCCCCGACCTCATGACGAAGCTGCAGCAGCAGGCCGAACGCTTCGGCACCGAGCTCGTCTACGACGACGTCACCGAGGTCGACCTCGACGGCGACATCAAGCACATCAAGACCGCCTACTCAGGCGACTTCGAGGCACTCACGGTCATCTTCTCGACCGGCTCGGCGTACCGCCGCCTGGGCCTCGAGAGCGAAGACCGCCTCGCCGGCCGCGGCATCTCGTGGTGCGCCACCTGCGACGGTGCGTTCTTCAAGGAGCAGCACATTGCCGTCATCGGCGGCGGCGACTCGGCGATGGAAGAGGCGACGTTCCTCACCCGCTTCGCCGACCGCGTCACGATCATCCACCGCTCCGACAACTTCCGTGCGTCGAACATCATGCTCGAGCGCGCGCGCCAGAACGAGAAGATCGATTGGCTGCCGTTCAAGACCGTCGAGGAGTTCGTCGGCGAGCAGACCGTGTCGGGCCTCAAGCTGCGCGACACGCAAACCGGCGAAGAGTCGCTGTTCGACGTCACGGGCGTGTTCGTCGCGATCGGTAACGACCCGCGCACCGACCTCGTCAAGGGCAAACTCGAGCTCACCGACAAGGGCGTGATCGCCGTGGATGGCCGCAGCTCGCGCACCTCGGTGCCCGGCGTCTTCGCGGCGGGTGACGTCATCGACGATCACTACCGCCAGGCGATCACCGCCGCTGGCTCCGGGTGCACGGCGGCGCTCGACGCCGAGGCATACATCGCCGGCCTGCCCGCCGAGCTGCTTGCCCGAGTTGAGGCCGAGCCCGCCGAAGCCACCAACTAGAACCCCCCACAATTCGAAGGAGCTGTCATGGCTACTGATGTCACTACCGCCACGTTCGACGCCGAGGTGCTCGAGTCCGAGCAGACCGTCATCGTCGACTTCTGGGCCGCCTGGTGCGGCCCGTGCCGCCAGGTCGCGCCGGTGCTCGACCAGCTCGTCGAAGCGCACCCGAACGTCAAGCTCGTCAAGGTCGACATCGACGCCGAGATGGACCTCGCCATGAAATACCAGGTCACCTCGATCCCTGCGATCAAGGTGTTCCAGGGCGGAGAGATCAAGGCCGAGACGCTCGGCGCGCAGCCGCGCGGCGCCCTCGAGAAGAAGTTTGAGGGCCTGCTCGACTAACTCGAGGCCCGATGGTTTCCTTTGCCCCCACGCGGCCCAGCTGCGTGGGGGCAAAGTTCGCTCGGGCGTAGGATGGCATTTCGACCTATTGCAGAAGGATCGACGTGTCAGAACAGCAGCCCACAGCCTCGAGCGGCCGAAATCTCGACCCCTGGTACTCGAACTATGCCCGCCGCACGGCCGGGCTCACCGTGAGCGAAGTGCGCGCCCTGTTCGCCGTGGCGTCGCGCCCCGAGGTGGTTTCGCTCGCCGGTGGCTCGCCGTACGTGGCAGGCCTGCCTGAAGACCTGATCCGCTCGGCCTTCGACCGGATGCTGCGGGAGCACGGCGCCGAGGCGCTGCAGTACGGCGGCGGCCAGGGTATCCCCCAGCTGCGCGAGCGCATCCTCGACCTCATGGCGATCGAGGGCATCACCGACGCGAGCGCCGACGACGTCGTCACCACCACCGGCTCGCAGCACGCGATCGACCTCATCACGAAGCTGTTCATTGATCCGGGCGACGTGATTCTCGTCGAGTCGCCGACCTACGTCGGCGCGCTCGGCACGTTCAAGTCGTACGAGGCCGATGTGCGTCACGTCGAGATGGATGCGGATGGGCTCGACCCCGCCGCGCTCACCGAGGCGATCCATAAGGCCCGCGCCGAGGGCAAGCAGGTCAAGTTCCTCTACACGGTGCCGAACTACAACAACCCGACCGGCGTAACCATGCCGATGTCGCGACGCCGCGAGATTCTCGACCTGTGCATCCGAGAGGATGTACTCATTCTCGAGGACAACCCGTACGGCCTGCTCTACTTCGAGGAGCCCGCACCGAACGCGCTGCGCTCGCTCGACGCCGAGCACGTGCTCTACATGGGCTCGTTCTCAAAGATCCTCTCGCCCGGCGTGCGCGTCGGCTTCGTGCTCGCGCCGCACGGCGTGCGCGAGAAGCTCATCCTCGCCGTCGAGTCATCGATCCTCTCGCCCTCGACGTTCAACCAGTGGCTGGTCGCCGAGTACCTCGACACCGCCGACTGGCGCGGGCAGATCGACACGTACCGGGGAATCTACCGCGAGCGGCGCGACGCGATGCTGCAGGCGCTCGAGGAGTACCTGCCGCAGCTGAGCTGGACGGTGCCCTCGGGCGGCTTCTTCACCTGGGTGCAGCTGCCCCCGGGGCTCGACTCGAAGCAGATGCTGCCGCGCGCGACGACCGAGCTCGTCGCCTACACGCCCGGCACCGGCTTCTACGCTGACGGCCGCGGCCATGACAAGATGCGCCTCTCGTTCTGCCTGCCCGAGCCCGACCGCATTCGCCTCGGCGTGCGGCGCCTCGCGAACGTCATCAACAACGAGCTCGAGTTGCTCGAGACCTTCGGCGACGTCACCGGCGCGGGCGAGATCGACCAGCGATTCTCGTCGGCCCCGCCTGACCTGCAGTAGCACCCCCTGACCTCCGAACCGGCAAGGAGCATCCGGATGACCATCAAGGGACAACACGTTGTGATCCTCTCGGGCGGCATTTCGCACGAGCGCGACGTTTCGCTGCGCTCGGGGCGGCGGGTGGCGGATGCGCTGACTCGCGCCGGTGCGCGGGTCACGGTGCGCGAGCCCGACCAGCAGCTGCTGCCGTGGCTGCTCGAGCACCGCGACGACGTGGACGTCGTGTGGCCGCTGCTGCACGGCACCTCGGGCGAGAACGGCGCGCTGTACTCGCTGCTGCGCGCGACTGGGCTGCCGTACGTCGGCTCGCGCCCGACCGCGGCGAAGCTCGCGTGGAACAAGGCGACCGCGAAGGCGCTCGCGAAGCGGGCCGGGCTCTCGACGCCGCAGTCGATCGTGCTGCCGAACGAGACGTTCCGCGAGCTCGGGGCGACGAGCGTCATTCAGGCGATCGCGCGCGGCGTCGACTTCCCGGCCGTCGTGAAGCCGACCGAGGGCGGATCGGCGCAGGGCGTCTCGTTTGTCGAGAACATCTCGGAGTTCGGTCGCGCGCTCGTGACCGCCTTCACCTATGGCGACTCGGTGCTCATTGAGAAGCGCGTGCGCGGCACCGAGGTGACCGTGGGTGTGCTCGACTACGGCGACGGCCCCTTCACTGTGCCCGCCGTGGAGGTGGTGCCCGCCAGCGGTGTGTACGACTACGCGGCCCGCTACAACGCCGGTGAGACGACGTATTTTGCTCCGGCCCGACTCACCGACGAGGTCGCCCAGCGGGTGGCCGAGCAGGCGCTCCTGGCCTACGAGACGATCGGGCTCGCCGACCTCGCGCGCGTCGACTTCATCGTCGACGAGCAGGGCACGCCCTGGTTCCTTGAGGCCGACCCGATTCCTGGCATGACCGAGACCTCGCTCGTGCCCCTCGCGCTCGAGGCGGCCGAGCTGGCCGCCCCCGAGGTCTACGCGAAGCTCGCCGAGCATGCGGCCCGGCGCGGGGCTCGGACGTCGAACGAGGCTGTTGTGGCTGAGGCCGACGTCGACGAAACCGGGGGCGCCGAGGCGTAGGTCTCGTCGGCTCGGTCTCGCCTACTGGGTTGCTAGCTCTCGTCGGCCCCGTCGAGGTCTTCGAGGATGCGGTTGAGGTCGGCCATCGACGCAAAGTCGATGGTGATCGTGCCCTTGGTTTTGCGCAGCACAACCTTGACCCGGGTGTTGAAGCGGTCGCCGAGGCGCTCGCTCACCTCGTCGAGGTGGGCGCTGAGCGAGTCGCTGCCCGGCGCATCCTGCTTGGTGCTGGCCCGGTTGCCGCGCCCGGCGCGCGTCGCGAGTGTCGCCGCGGCGGTCTCGGACTCGCGCACCGAGAGCTGCTCGTTGACGATGCGGTCGGCGAGCTGCGTCATGGCGGCAGGCTCCCCCACCGACAGCACTGCGCGGGCGTGGCCGGCGCTCAGCACTCCGGCGGCGACGCGGCGCTGCACGTCGACCGGCAGGTTGAGCAGGCGCAGCGTGTTTGAGATGCGCGGGCGTGAGCGGCCGATGCGCTCGGCGAGCTCGTCCTGCGTGCAACCGAAATCATCGAGCAGTTGGCGGTAGGCCGACGCCTCTTCGAGCGGGTTGAGCTCAGCGCGGTGAAGGTTCTCGAGCAGCGCGTCGCGCAGCATGTCCTCGTCGTCGGTGTCGCGGACGATCGCCGGCACCTCGGTGCGGCCTGAGGCCTTGGTGGCGCGCAGACGGCGCTCACCCATGATGAGCTCGTAGTCGCCGTCGGCCGCCCGCGGGTCGCCCTCGGGCAGCGGACGCACGACGATGGGCTGGAGCACGCCAAACTCGCGCACCGAGATGATCAGCTCGTCGAGCGCATCCTGGTCGAATTCGTGGCGCGGCTGGCGCAGGTTCGGCACGATGCGCGCCGGGTCGAGCGTGCGCAGGGTCGCGCCAGGCACCGGAATGAGCTCGGACTCGCTCGAGTCGTTGTCGTCGTCCGAGTCGGCGGTGGATGCCCTGCCCGCGGTCTCGTCGGCCGTGTCGACATCGGCCGTGGCAGTGTCGGCGGCGTCGGGGATCTGGCTCGCCGCGCGTTGCTCATCGACCGCCGTGTCCTCGGCTGCAACCTCGGGCTCTACATCGATGTTCTTCGATGCGTTCTTCACTGCATCGGTCGTCTTCGATGTGCTCTTCGCTGCAGCGGTCGACTTCGATGTAGTTGAAGTGGTCTTGGCCTTGTTCGGGGCCTTCGAGGCGGTTTTCGCGGGAGTTCTTGCCGGCGCCTTGGCGGGTACCTTCGCGGGCGCCTCGGCGGTGGCCTCGGGTTCCGCCTCGAGCGTGGCCGTTGCCGTGGCCCGACGGCGTCCCGAGGGTGCCGAGCCGTCGAAGAAGACGTCGATGTCTCGATCTTCGGTACCCGAGCCGCTCGGGATGAGTGCGCTCAGACCGCGGCCAAGACCGGTGCGCTTCTTGGATGCCATTAGCGGTGTGCTCCTTGGTTCGCGAGCTCGTTGGCTGCTTCGCGGTACGCGACCGCGCCGGTGCCTTCGGGGTCGTAGGTGATGATGGTTTGGCTGTAGCTGGGGGCCTCTGAGATGCGCACCGAGCGTGGGATGACCGTCGAGAGAGTCTGCTCGGGGAAGTGCTGTCGCACCTCGTCAGCAACCTCGCGGGAAAGGTTCGTGCGGCGGTCAAACATGGTCATGAGGATCGCGCTGACCTGCAGGTTCGGGTTGAGGTACTCACGCAGGCGGTTGATCGAGTTGAGCAACTGGCTGAGGCCCTCGAGGGCGTAGTACTCACCCTGGATCGGAATGAGAACTTCCTTCGCCGCCGCGAACGCGTTCATGGTGAGCAGGCCGAGCGAGGGCGGGCAGTCGATGAACACATAGTCGAGGGGGTCGGATGCGGCTTCACGCTCGCCGAGGTACGTCGTGAGGGCCTCACGGAGCCGCGTTTCGCGCTGGTCTACGTCGACGAGTTCGATCTCGGCTCCCGCGAGATTCAACGTCGCGGGGCAGCACTCCAGTCCTGCGATATCGGGCGATGCCTGCACCACCTCAGCGAGCGGAACGGAGTCAATGAGCACTTCGTACGTGCCCGCTACGTCACCCTGGCGATCTACATTGAGCGCCGTCGATGCGTTGCCCTGTGGGTCAATGTCGATCACCAGTACCTTGAGCCCGGCCTGCGCGAGGGCGGCGGCGATGTTCACGGTGGTCGTCGTCTTGCCAACGCCGCCCTTCTGGTTCGAGACCGTGAAGATGCGGGTTGTTGCCGGTCGAGGGGTCTTGACCGTCTTGAGTGCTCGCTTCTTCGCGGTGAGCACAGCAATCTGCCGCGCAATCGGTGACTCGAACGCGTCGCTCATAGAGGTGTGGTCCCTTCGCCTTGAATTGACCGGACTTCGCGGTCTCTCGCACGCTCTATTGTCGCCCACCGAAGCTGCATCGGCGGGGAGCGCTCTCGGAGTTGTGAAGAACTCGTGCCTGTGGAGAACTAGAACTACTCGGTTACGCGATCGTGGCGCGCACAACGCGCGTTGGCTCAGTGTCGAGTTCGGTACCGACCTCTTCCACGCGAATGTCCTCGAGCTGGAAACGGCGGATCTGCTTCGCCGCCTTCTGGATCTCCGCTTCGGCCGAGCGGCCCTTGAGCAGTACGAGCTCGCCCTCGTAGCGGACGAGGGGTGCGGTGATGGGGATGAGCTTGCTCAGCGCCGCGACGGCCCGCGCGGTGACCTGGTCGAAGGAGTGCGTGTCGGCGACCTCCTCAGCGCGAGCGCGCAACGGAGTGACGTTGTCGAGGCCCAGAGCCTCGACCTGCTCAAGCAGCCACGTGTGCCGACGCTCCATCGGCTCGATCAGGGTGAACTTCACGTCGGGACGTGCAATCGCCAACGGGATGCCCGGAAGGCCGGCTCCCGACCCGACGTCGCCGACGCTGCCAGCGAGGAGTGGGGCGATGAGGGCGGAGTTCACGATGTGGCGGGTCCACAGGCGCGGGTACTCGAGGGGGCCGAGGAGTCCGAGCGTCTCGCCGTCATCGGCGAGCGCGTTGGCGTAGGCCTGGGCGAGGTGCACCCGGTCGCCGAAGATCTCCGCCGCGACGTCAGGGCGGGGTTCAACCTCGACCGTTTCGTCACCAAGCCGTACCTGGGTCACGGGCTCGGGAATTGCCGCCGCGTCGCTCATGGGGAGTCCTTTCGTAGAACCCCAATTGTTTCACGTGAAACGTAGAGCGGCGACGCCGTCGCGGGGAGGGCGGTAATCACCGCTTGGCCTGGTGTTTTCATTCGCTCATCAGCGCTTTTCCCTGGTCACCGCGCAGAATCGGGTTCCGGTCTGGCATTGGTCTCGGTATGAATAGCCAGTATCGATGTCGCTTAACGTGAAACGACTCGTCTTGATGCGTTACTGGATCGGCATCGGAACCATGCGTCCTCGGCGAGTTTCCCATTCACCCCTGCTCCTGAGCTTGTTCCTGGTCTGCTCCTGGTTTTGCTCAGGTTCCCCGTTGTGGCTACGACCACGCCTTCACGGACGCCCCCAACTGCAAGCTGCGCACCAGCGAACGCTGCCCTCTTGTTTCACGTGAAACATGACAGCGATGCTTCCATCATCAAGCCCAGTGACAACCACTCACGGCGGCGCCAACACTCCTCGGTACAGGCACGCTCAACCGCGTCACTAGACGACGAAAGCGGGGGCACACATCCTTGCCAGCAGGTTTCACCAGGATGAGTAGCCGGAGAGAGAGAGAGAGAGAGAGAGAGAGACGTGGTCTGCGGGCGGAAGTCTGTGCGACCGTGGCTGCAGTGCGAACGGCCCATTCCGCATCGGGGAGTTCGGTTGCTAGGAACGCGCGTGTCCGGTTTCACGTGACACTTGCGAGTCCCCGCCCGGCTCGCGGCTAGCAATTCATTGGCCGCCCTCGCCTCGGCGCGAGCGCGAACCGCATGGCCTCGTCCACCTCAACGATCTCCGTCGCAGCACGCACGAGTGCATGGGTGGCGAGAGGCGAGGAAGGGCTTCTCAAAGGAGCGTGCCACTCGTCAGTCAGTGGTCGCCGATCCGAAGTATCTAGGGCCGTGCGTCATCACTGCGAACGCGGTCCGGATTGCACCGGCGGTGGAAATCACGTTTCACGTGAAACACGAGCTTGCGGCTTCCGACCCTGAACCCCCGACTTCTCATGGGAGCCATGCCAAGCAAGTGGCCAACACCGGCACCGCCCAACCTTGAGGCGGATCGGTCGCGTCCGCAGAAACTCTCCTCCAGCACGCAGCGGTAGTGCAGAGCTTCTCGTCCCGTTCGAGAGCTGACATCCCCTCAGCAAGCTATTCCGCAGTCCAAGGTCGTCCGATCGGTCGACGATCCTGTCGAGACCGTCTAGCGCGCTCTCGTTGCCAGACCCAGGGAACACCCATCACCGGTTTCACGTGAAACAAGAGGCTCCGCAGAGGGCAACTTCAGACGTGTGGTTTCTTCGCCTATCGCAACTCCGGTCCGAACCCGCCGCCAAAAGGTGAGTAGTGCCCCCTAGAGTGGTGTAGCCCACGGTGGCCAGCTCGTCGTTCACGACGTAAAGCGCGGCCACCGTGTGATCCTTCGAGGAAACTCTCACATCCCACTCGAAAGGCATCATCACGATGAC
>NZ_JASCYH010000046.1:0-16645 GCF_030011715.1 Gulosibacter sediminis
GGAAACTACAAAAACCGACCACTCAACCCCGTCGCAGAGGTGGAGGGGGTGACCGTCTGGCCGGTACACTCGGCCAAACTCCGTGCATCGAAGCACGGGCTGGGTAATGAAGGAGCGGCCATGCCTCCGATCGCCACCAACCGCCGCGTCGAATTCATCGACGCCTACCGCGATCTCGTGCTCGAGCGCGGCGAGCGCGGCGCGACCCTCGACGCACTCGCAAAGCACGTCGGCGCATCCAAGGGCGGACTGCTCCACCATTTCCCTTCAAAGTCCGCGCTCGTCGACGGCCTCTGCGAGCGTTTCATCGAGCTCGTCGCAGAAGACATTGCCGACCTCCCCGGCAGCGGCCTCACCCCAACCGAGTGGTATCTCGGCACTTCGAACAACTACACGGCGCCACTCGAGCGCACCATGTCTGCGCTCATCCGCCTCGCGCCGTCGAACGACGCGAAGATCCGGCCGGTGCTGCGCCGCGCCCGGGCGCAGTGGTACGGCATCGTACTCGCAGATGTTGGCGATGCGGTGCTCGCGAAAGCGATCATCCTGCTCGGCGACGGCATCGCCTACCACGCCGAAACGTACGGCACCACCGACGACGCCGAGTTCACCGATTCCGCGAGCGTCGAGCGGGTTGTCGAACTCGTCGCTCAACTGCGCGAGCAGCGGGCCTCGCGCCCCGATTCATCCCGTCTCTGAAATTCGTTGGATATACCGACCAGACGGTGTACTCTCAGTCAAACTCAACCCGACGCCACTACGTACGCGACCCGGCAACAACCAACCGGCACCGCGCCACAGCACTGGTATCCCTCGGTACGCAGAAGTCTCGAGCAGTGCACACCGCGGAATCGGACCCGGTGCGCAAATGTCGAGGCGTCCTGTCCAACCAGGAGCCGATATGTCTCGTGAGTTCGTATTTCCCGACGCCAACGCGCCTCGCGACCCGATGGTGGAGTCGCTCGTCCGTATGAGCCGCCAGACCGCGGGCAGTAGCCTCACCCGCCGCTCCCTCTTCGCGGGTGCCGGCGCCGCCGGTTTGCTGTCACTCCTCGCCGCCTGCGGCACCGGCGGCACGACCCCCTCGGGCGGCGGCGAAACCGGCGCCGCGCTGACGCCGGCCACCGACCTCTCCGACACCGAAAAGCTCGTGCGCTGGTCGAACTGGACCCTCTACCTCGACTACGACGACTCGAGCGGCACCTACCCCACCCTCGAGAAGTTCATCGAGACCTCGGGCATCGACGTCACCTACACCGAAGACATCGACTCGAACGACTCCTACTTCGGTAAGTACCAAAACCAGCTCTCGAACGGGCAGGACATCGGTGCCGACGTCATGACCCTCACCGACTGGATGGTCGCGCGACTCATGCGCCTCGGCTACGTGCAGCCGCTCACCCTCGACAACATGCCGAACGTACAGGCGAACCTGCTGCCCGAGTACATGAACGCGAGCTTCGACGAGGGCCGCAAGTACTCGGTCACCTGGCAGGGCGGCTTCACCGGCCTCGCCTGGAACAAACAGGAGGTCCCGAACGGCCTGCACACCCTCGACGACCTGTGGGACCCGAAGTACAAGGGCCGCGTCGTCGTGCTCGACGAGATGCTCGACACCATGGCACTGCTGCTCATGGGCAACGGCGTCGACATCGCGAGCGACTGGGGCGACGACGAGTTCGACGCCGCGCTCGACGTGCTCAAGGAGCACATCACCTCGGGCCAGATTCGCCAGGTCAAGGGCAACTCCTATAAGGAGGATCTCATCTCGGGCGACGCCGTCGCGGTGCTCGCGTGGTCGGGCGACATCACGCAGCTCAACTTCGAGAACGGCGACCGCTGGGACTTCGCGCTGCCCGAGTCGGGCGGCGACCTGTGGGCCGACAACTTCACGGTGCCGATGGGTGGCACCCACACGAAGAACGTCGAAACGCTCATCGATTACTACTACCAGCCCGAGGTCGCCGCCGAGGTCGCCGCCTACGTGAATTACATCTGCCCGGTTGAGGGCGCCCGCGAAGAGATGGAGAAGATCGACCCCGAGCTCGCGAACAACGAGCTCATCTTCCCGACCGAGGAGTACCTCGCGAACTCGCAGACGATGCGCGCGCTCACGCCCGACGAGGACTCAAAGTACAACCAGCTCTTCCAGCAGGCGATCGGAAACTAGCCATGACCAGCACATCCGCGGCCGGCAGCGACACCCGGGCCGCGCGCTCCGGCGGCTCCGCCCTCGAACTCGAGCAGCTCGAGAAGCACTACGGCGACTTCACCGCGGTGCATCCCCTCGACCTACACATCCCCGCCGGCCAGTTCTTTGCGCTCCTCGGCCCGTCCGGATGTGGCAAGACCACGACCCTGCGCATGGTCGCGGGCCTGGATGCGCCGAGCGGCGGTTCGATCAAGATCGGCGGCACCGACATCAGCGGGCTGCCCGCGCACAAGCGGCCGGTCAACACGGTGTTCCAGTCGTACGCGCTGTTCCCACACATGAGTGTGTTCGAGAACGTCGCGTTCGGCCTGAAGCGACGCCGGGTCGGCGACTGGAAGGCGCGCGCGCAGGAGTTCCTCGAACTCGTCGAACTTGTGCACCTCGCAAGCCGCAAGCCGACGCAGCTCTCGGGTGGACAGCAGCAGCGCGTCGCCCTCGCGCGGGCGCTCGTGAACAAGCCAGAGATCCTGCTCCTCGACGAGCCACTCGGCGCACTCGACATGAAGTTGCGTCGGCAGATGCAGACCGAACTCAAGCGCATCCAGACCGACGTCGGCCTCACCTTCGTGCACGTGACGCACGACCAGGAAGAGGCGATGTCGATGGCCGACACCGTCGCGGTCATGAACGCAGGTCGCATCGAGCAGCTCGGCCCGCCGCAGGAGCTCTACGACCTGCCGCTCACGGCATTCGTCGCGAACTTCCTCGGTCGCTCGAACCTCATGCCCGGCACCGTCGTTGGCCGCCGCGGCGAGTTTCTCGAAGTGGATGCGGCGGGGCACCGCGTGCTGCTCGCGGCGGCCCGCGCGGTGTCCGAGTCGGGCGACGTACTGGTGGGCGTGCGTCCCGAGAAGCTCGATATTCGCGCCTCGACCCCCGGCGACGCGGCGACTGCCGAGAACGAACTCGCCGGCATCGTCACCGACACCGCCTTCGCGGGCATGTCGAACGAGTATCACGTTGAGGTGCCCGGGCTTGGCGACTTCGCAGTGTTCGCGCAGAACCGCGGCGCGGCGATCCTCCAGCCGGGCGACGCGGTGACGCTGTCGTGGCACCCCGAGCACGCGTTCGGACTCGACGGCGCCGACGACGTCGACGCGGGCGAGGAATCGTGACATGGCCAGCACCGACTCTGACGCCACCACCGCCATCGCGGTGAAATCGGGCGGCGACGTGCCGAGGGGGCGCCGCTCACGCGCGGGCTACGGCCTCGTCACGCCGGGCCTCCTGTTCCTGCTCATCTTCTTCGTCGTGCCGGTGTTTACGCTGCTCGCGACGTCGCTCTACGTGAAGCCACCGGGGGCCGACATCGGCCAGTACGCGCCGGCGCTCGAGTTCGGCAACTACGCCATCGTGCTCGGCGACTACTGGCCCGAGCTGCTGCGCTCGTTCGGCTTCGCGCTCATCGCAACGGTGCTCTGCCTCGTCATCGGCTACCCGATGGCGTACCTCATCGCGGTGCGGTTGCGCGGCCACGGGTTCCTCCAGGGACTGCTCCTCGTGCTGCTGATCGCGCCGTTCTTCACGTCGTTCGTGCTGCGCACGCAGGCGTGGCGCCAGGTGCTCGCGGACGAGGGGTTCGTCGTGCAAACGTTGAAAACGTTGCACCTCATGCCGGCCGACGCGACGCTCACCGCCACGAGTTTCGCCGTGGTCGCCGGCCTCACCTACAACTTCTTGCCGTTCATGGTGCTGCCGATCTTCGCGAACCTGCAGGCGCTCGACGGCCGGCTCCTCGAGGCGGGCCGCGACCTCTACGCAAACGACATGACGGTGTTCCGCAAGGTCACGTTCCCGCTGTCGGTGCCGGGAGTTCTCGCTGGCACGCTGCTCACCTTCATTCCCGCGGCTGGCGACTACGTCAGCGCAGCCATCCTCGGCAACAACCGGAATACGACGATGATCGGTCAGGTCATCGAGTCGCGGTTTATGCGGGTGCTCGACTATCCCGGCGCGGCCGCGCTGTCGTTCATCCTCATGCTCTCGATCCTGATCCTCGTGTCGATCTACGTGCGCCGATTCGGCACTCGAGACCTCGTCTAGGAGACCCGCAATGGCTATCGCAACTCAAGGCCGCGGCGCGAAGATCGGCGCCTCGCTCGGACGCTGTGCGATCCCTGTGCTTGGCGGGCTCGCTTTCCTCTACCTGCTGCTGCCGATCGCGTACATCTTCGTGTTCTCGTTCAACGAGCCGGCGCGCACGAACCTCACCTGGCGCGGGTTCACCTTCGAAAACTGGGCGAATCCGTGTGGCGCGCCTGGCGTGTGTCAGTCGGTCGGGGTGTCGATCCAGATCGGCCTCGTGGCAACGCTCATCGCGCTCGTACTCGGCACGCTGCTCGCCTACGGGCTCGACCGCTTCGCCTTCAAGTTCCGCGACTCGATGGGCTTTCTTATCTATCTGCCGCTCACGACTCCCGACGTCGTGCTCGGCGCATCCCTGCTTGCGTTCTTCCTCAACGTCGGCCTCGAGCTCGGCTTCTGGACGATCGTGATTGCCCACTCGGTGTTCTGTATGTCGTTCGTGATCGTCACGATCCGGGCGCGCATCGCCACGCTGAATCCGGCGATTGAAGAGGCCGGGCGAGACCTCTACGGC
Source organism: Gulosibacter sediminis (assembly GCF_030011715.1). NCBI lineage: Bacteria > Bacillati > Actinomycetota > Actinomycetes > Micrococcales > Microbacteriaceae > Gulosibacter > Gulosibacter sediminis. Next base: position 4,812 of record NZ_JASCYH010000046.1, read on the forward strand.
TCCCCCGCCCAGGTATTCCTTCGGGTCACGCTGCCGCAGCTCATCCCCGGCATCCTCGCCGCCGGTCTGCTGTCGTTCGCGATGAGCTTCGACGACTTCATTATCACGAACTTCAACTCGGGCACGGTCGAGACGTTCCCGAAGTTCGTGTACGTCGCGGCCGCCCGCGGCATCCCGGCGGAGGCAAACGTCATCGGCTCGGCGATGTTCCTCATCGCGGTGCTCGTCGTCGTGCTCGGCCAGGTTGTGCCGTGGCTGCGCAAGCGCCGCCTGCGTGCCGCGGCGGCCGAGCCGGCCCCGACAACGCGAGCCCTCGCATCCCGCCACTAACCGCGAAACCGGTTGACCGCCGCGAAATAAAAGTTGAGTGGTCAGTTTTTGTACTTCTGACGGTCTCAGAACTACAAAAACTGACCACTCAACTGCTCCTGGGGATGCGGTGGGCGCGGGGATGTCGGTGGGGCACGGCAAGATGGGATGCATGACATCGATCGCACGGGCGCTAGAGCTGCGACGACTGATTGCCGAAAACACCACACTCGGGATGCTGCGCAAGGAGCACCTCCCGATCATCGCCGCGGTGCTTGGCACGCACCTCGGTGGCCCGGGCGAACGGATCGCCACCGACGAGCTCCACGAACGTCTCGATGCCGATCTCGAGGACCTCCGCGACCACTTGTCCCTCGGATCTGGCAACGGGAAGTCGTATTGCGACGAGTGGCGCAACGCAGGCATCCTCATTCGACGGCCCGCGTCGGCAGCTCGAGGCGAAACCTACGAACTTTCGGCCGCGGGATTCGACGCGCTACGCATCCTTGATCAGCTTCATGAGCCGCAGTCCACCCTCACCGAGTCGCGGCTCATGACGCTCGCCACTACGTTGCACACCCTGGCGATCGACACCGACCCGGATCAAACGCGACGGCTCGAGGCCCTCGAACGGCAGCGCGACGCCATTGACACGCAGATCGCCCGCATCCGCAGCGGCGATATCGACGTGATCGACGCCGCGCGCGCAACCGAGCGCGTCACTGAAGTGCTCCTGCAGGCGCAGAACCTGCCCGCAGACTTCGCACGCGTGCGCACGAGATTCGAGGAGCTGAATCACGAGCTCCGGTCGAGCTTGCTCAATTCGGACAATTCGGTCGGCTCCGTGCTGGATGACGTGTTTCGCGGCGTCGACCTCATTGATTCGTCGGATGAGGGACGCACATTCGCCGCATTCTCCGCACTTATCCGCGACCCGGAGCGATCCGCCGCGTTCGACGCTGATGTCGCGGCGATCCTCGACCGCGATTTCGCGGCCTCACTCACGCCCGATACCCGCCGCGCGCTTCGCCACCTGATGCGCACCATGAAGCAGGGCAACCGCGAGGTGAACCAGTCACTCACCGAGTTTGCCCGCGGTCTTCGCCGCTACGTGCGCTCGCAAGACTTTCAGCGCGACCGCGAATTGCGTCGTCTGCTCCAGGATGCGCTCGGCGCGGCAGCCGAATCGCGCGGCAGCGTGAAGCCATACGCTCGAATCGGGGTCGACCTCGACCTCACGTCGATGCAACTCCGCAGCGTAGGCGCGATCGTGCCCCACGACCCCAGCGACTTCGAGGTCAGCGCGACGCTCGATGACGCAATCTCGGGTGAGACCGACTTCGCGCGACTCGCGGAAATCGCGCGAGAGACCGAAATCGACTTCACCGAGCTCGCGGGCCACGTGAATCACGCGCTCGAGCACGGCAAACCGGTGACGGTCGCGGAGATCTTGACCGCGCATCCGGCGACGCAGGGCGTTGCAAGCGTCATCGGCTTGCTGTCGCTTGCGGCGATTCAGGGTGAAGTGACCGACGACCAGGACGAATTGCGATGGCGGGGCCGAGACGGCGTTGAACGCAGGGCCAACGTAATGCGGCATCTCTTCTCCAAGGAGGTAATTGCGTGAACGCGACCGAACACGGCCAGGCAGAGCCCGGTGGTCGAAACGAAGCAGCCCTGTGGCGCAATGACACCGGCACACTTCACGAGACGTCCCGGAGAACGCTGCTGCACCTGCTGAAGGGCCCCTACCTGTCGGGAACCACGCACTCAAACCTCTGGACGGCGCTCCTCGCCGATGAGGCGGCAATCCGCTCGCGCCTGCATGATCTCTTCCTCGAGCTTGTCATCGACCGGGACGACGAATTCGCCTTTGTGCAGAAGGTGCACACGGACGAGCTCGATGTGCCGACCGCACTTCGCAACGAGCCCCTCACCTTCCTCGACACCGCGATGCTCCTCACACTGCGGCAAATTCTGCTCGCGAGCGGCGGCGAGCAACGAGTAATTGTCGGAAAGGAGGAGGTCTACGAGCAGATGCAGGTCTACCGCAACGGTGACGAGGTGACCTTTGAGCGCAATCTCAATAGCGCTTGGGGACACATGAAAGACCGCTACCGGATCCTGCACAAGGCGGCTGATGACCGCGTCGAGATCTCTCCTGTCGTGAAATTCCTCATCGACGCCGACCGCGTGCGCGAACTCACCGCCATCTACCGCAACCTCGAGCCAAGTGAACAGGACACCGCCGAATGACGCACGCACCGGCCGCGCCCGCACGCCACATCGGCCCCGCGGGGCAATGGCGGCTCGCAGAAGTCCAGCTCGCCAACTGGGGCACGTTCGATGGGGCCATTTACCGGATCCCGATAGCCCGGGAGGGTCACCTCATCACCGGGCCCTCCGGCTCGGGTAAGTCATCCCTGCTGGACGCCATCTCCGCCGTCCTCACACCCGACCACTGGCTACGGTTCAACACCGCCGCGCAGGGCGCGACGACACGCGACGACCGCCGAAATTTGATGAGCTACGTTCGTGGCGCATGGAACCGGGCCAGCGACGAGTACGAAGACCGCGTGGTGAGCCAGTACCTCCGGCAGCGTGCCACCTGGGGTGGGATTTTGCTGCGGTACGACAACGGCGTCGACGACCCCACGACGCTGGTTCGCCTCTTCTTTGCCAAGGGCACGAGCACCCAATCCGCCGATCTCGCGAGCATATTCATGATCGAACGGTCGCCGTTGGATCTCCGCGAGCTCGAGCCCTTCGCCGCCAAGGGGCTCGAGACGCGCAAGATCCAGGCGCAGTGGCCGGATGCGTTGGTCACGACTACCGGCTCGCATCGCGCGTTCTACGCCCGGATGCGCAAGATCTTCGGTATCGCGAACGACAGCGCATTGCAGCTGCTGCACAAGACGCAGTCGGCCAAGAGTCTCGACAGCCTCGATCAGCTGTTCCGTGACTACATGCTCGATCGGCCGCGGACCTTCGACATCGCCGACAACGCGACCGAACAGTTCGGGGAGCTCAACGACGCGCACGAACACGTGGTGCAGCTGCGGATGCAGCGTGACCACCTCGAGCAGCTTCAAGTCCAATCCGAGGCCTACGACGCCGCCCTCGACGCAGCCCGGTCGGCGAATGAACTCGCGGATGCGGTGCTCCCCTACCAGCGCGGCCGACGGCGCGACCTGGCGCAAGCGGAGCTGGTTCGGGTCGATGAGGACATCCAGGCACTGATCCCCGGCATCGAGCACGCGAGCCGCCACGTGAAACAAGCACGGGAGGCCCTCGATGTTGCGAGACAGCGAGAGCAGCAATTGACCGGCAGCGGAGTCGACCAGCTTCGCCTCAGGATTGATGCCGCCCGCGAGGACGTCGATCGCACCGCAAAACGGTGGCAGAACCTATCAACGCAACTCGCGAAAGTCGGAATCAACCACGCGCCGGAAACTGCGGCCGAATTCGCCGAGCTATTGGCCCAGCTTGATCAACGGGCCAATGGCTCGTTGCCGGCCGGTGCAAGCTACGTACAACAGCAACTGCTCGCCGACGCTAAGCGCAATCTGGCGCAGGTTGGCGCCGAAATCGAGACGTTGCGGCGCAGTGGTACGAGCGTCCCCGCAGCGCTGCTCGAGATTCGAGCGCAGATCGAGCGCGCGATCGGGGCGTCCCCGGGCGCGCTGCCGTTCACCGCGGAACTCATCGAAGTGCGGCAGGAATACGCGGAGTGGACCGGCGCGATCGAGCGGGTCCTTCGCTCGATCGCCCTCACGATGTTGGTGCCCGAGCATCACCTTGCGGAAGTCCGTCGCTGGGTTAACGCCCACCGGATTCCGGGCCGGCTGCGGTTCGAGGTGGTCGGTGAGCCGGCCCCACCGCAGCCCGCTGCTAGCGACGTGTCGCTCGTCAACCGCGTCGCTGTCGCCGAGCATCCATATGCTGCGTGGCTTGCCGGCGTGCTCTCCACGAGGTTCGACTACGCCTGTGTCGACAGCCCGGATGATTTCGATCGCCATGCGCGCGCAATCACCAAGGAGGGCCAGCTCAAGCAATCGGCGACCCGTTACGAGAAAGACGACCGGCACGACATTTCCGACCAGCGGTATTGGGTTCTCGGCGACCGCGAAGCCAAACATGAAGCACTGATCACACACCTCCATCGGGCCGAAGCTGAGGTTAAAGCAGCCGAGGCGATCGTCGACCGCGCCGAAGCCGCCAAGACTCAGGCCATGGTGCAGAACGCAACCGTCGCTGCGATTCGAAGCCAGGACTGGCGTGACCTCGACCGAGGGAGCGCCGAATCGTCGCTGCGCAACCTTGAGCAACAACTCGACGCCCTGACCCGCACCAACAGCGATGCGAGTGCTGCCGTCGCTGCGGTAACAGCGGCCCGCAACGTTGTGGCAACCGCGGACGAACAGCTCGAGCAACTTCGCGTCGAGCTCAGCGATCGGCAACGGCAGCAGCGAGAACTCACGCGAGAGATCGATGACATGGATGCGCAGTTCGTGTCAACCGGTGCACCGTCACTCAGCGAACATGTGATGGACGAGCTTGAGCGGCGTTTCCGTGCATCACAGCGCCTGATCACGCGCAGCAATATCGGCGACATCGGCGCGGAAGTCGCCAACGCTCTGCGCCGTGAACTGGATGCGGCGAACCGCGACGCTGCGCAGTCGTCCGGCCATCTCGTGAACCTGGCCACCGAGTTCAAGGGACGCTGGCCCGCGGCTGCCGCCGACCTCGCCCCGGCAGTTGAGGACCGCCAGGGCTACCTCGAATTACTCGGGACAATCGCCACGCACCGGCTACCCGACCACGAATCGCGCTTCCTCAAGCTCCTGCGCGAGCGCTCCCGCGACATGGTCGGTGACCTGCGCTCCGAGATTCTCGCGGCGCCGGACGAGGTCCGGGACCGCATCGTGCCCGTCAACTCGTCGCTGCGGAAGTCGCCGTTCGATCGTGACCGATTCCTGAGCATCCGGGTCAAGACGAACCGGCCGAGCGCCGCCAAGGAATTCCTCGACGATCTCCGGGCCATTGCCGAGGGAGGCTGGGAGGACGACGATGCCGAGACGGCCGAGACACGGTTCCGCACGTTGGCCCGGATCATGCGTCGGCTCGAGTCGAGCGATCACGTCGATCGCCAGTGGAAGAACCAATGTCTCGACACGAGGCTGCACGTCACGTTTCTCGCGGACGAGATTGACGAGGACGAACGCGTCCACGCCACTTTCGACTCGGCTGGCGCGCTGTCGGGCGGTCAGCAGCAGAAGTTGGCCGTGTTCTGCTTGGCGGCGGCGCTTCGGTACCAGCTCGCCGACGCTGACGATGCCCACACCAAGTACGGCACGGTCGTCCTCGACGAGGCTTTCGATAAGGCGGATGCTCGGTTCACCCGGATGGCGCTCGACGTGTTTACCGAGTTCGGGTTCCACCTCGTGCTCGCAACCCCGCACAAGCTCTTGCAGACGCTTGAGCCCTACATCGGTGGCGTGACCGTGGTGGAAAACCCGACCCGACGCAAGTCCGAATTCGCAGACGTGACATGGGAGCGGCGCTAGCGATGCGTTTGATTACGGAGGCCCGCGAGTTGGCGACGAAACGGGTTCGGTCGAGCAGGAGTGGTTGGGCGGCCGAGCGGATCGCACCGACGGACCAAGCTTTCGAGTGGACCATTGCCCTGCATCCGCCGACCGAGCGCGAGATGCGCGCCGACGAGCATGCTGCCGAGTCGTGGGCGCGAAGCTGGCGTGGCTTGGCCGACGCGCCGCCGAACTCCGGCATTCGGATTGAATGGGGAAGCCGCACGTGGAAGAGCATCGGCAAACAACATGTGCCGGTTCGAGCTGTCTTCTCGAGCCCTGATGGTGTCGCGGCATTCGCGGGTGGAGCCGCGAAACGTGAGTGGGGCGTGCTGCGCGACCGGGCGGATGCGGTGGCCGAACGGTTTGTTCGTGCGCCAGAGCTCGCGGCGGTAGTTCGGAGCCGCGCGGCCATGATTCTTGCCCTCGCCGAGGGGGACTTTGGCACGTTGCTCGACGTGGTCGAGTGGCTGGCGACGAACGATGTGGCCAGATTGCGGCCCCGGCAACTGCCGATCCGTGGCATCGACACGAAGTGGTTCGGTGCACATCGCGGACTCGTCACCGAGTTCTTGGCTGCGCTGACGAGTCGTGAGCCGGGCATTGTGGACTCAGACGCGCTTATCCGAGTGCGCGTGCTCGACCCGACCCTCGCGCCAGGCGAGATCCTCGACTTCGCGGCGCCCGCATCCGAGCTTGATGCCCGCGCCTATCGGCCGCGGGTGACATTCGTGTTCGAGAACGTCGAGTCGGTGCTCGCCATGCCGCCCTGGCCCGGGGCCATTGCGATACATGGTGCCGGCTACGCGGTGAACCTCCTCGAGCAGATTGCCTGGGTTCGGGAGTCTCGGGTCATTTATTGGGGCGATCTCGACTCGCACGGATTCGCGATTCTGCATCGCTTGCGGACGCACCTGCCCGACGTGACTTCAACCCTGATGGATGAAGCGACGCTGCTCGCGCACCGCGACCTCTGGGTCAAGGAATCCAGGCCGCATCGCGGGCTGTTCGCGTCGCTCACCGCCGGGGAGCAGCTCGCACTCGACCTCTTGCGTTCAGAGGGCGACACCCGCCTCGAGCAGGAACGCATCCCCTGGTCGGCTGCCCTCTTCGCCCTATCCCAAGCCTCCGCATCCGCATCCGCATCCGCATCCGCGAGCAGACTGAACCAATAGTCCTCCACTAGTTAACTGCTCCGTTTCGAAACAAGGTTTGTGGCTGCAGCAATGAACAAACCAAGTAGAATAATGGGTCTGCTGCACGAGTAGGTGACATCTGAGCTGGCTTGCCCCCAACTATGGGGCAGGTCTGGAAGGATGCCATCGTGCCCAAGCCCTACCCCGACGAGTTCCGCAACGACGTCGTTCGAGTCGCTCGGAACCGTGAACCCGGAGTGACGATCGAACAGGTCGCCAAAGACTTCGGAGTCCACCCGATGACCCTGCAGAAATGGCTGAAACGAGCCGACGTCGAGACCGGCGCCAAGCCCGGCCTGACCCGCGCAGAAGGCGCGGAGTTACGGGAGGCCCGTAAACGGATCCGGTTGCTGGAGCAGGAGAACGAGGTCCTGCGCCGCGCAGCGGCGTATCTGTCCCAGGCGAACCTGCCGGGAAAAGGTACTACCCGCTCGTGAAAGAGCTCGCCGCCGACGGTATCCCCGTCACGGTAACGTGCCGGGTCCTCAAGCTCGCCAGACAGCCCTACTACCGGTGGCTGAACGCACCCATCCCCGAAAGCGAGGTGGTGGCTGCTTACCGCGCCAACGCACTGTTCGACGCCCACAAGGATGATCCGGAGTTCGGGCACCGGCTGCTCGCCGACGAAGCCCGTGAGGCCGGCCAGGCGATGGCCGATCGCACCGCGTGGCGGCTGTGCCGCTCAAACCGGTGGTGGAGCAGGTTCGGGAAGAAGAAGGGCAAGAACCAGCGTCCAGGCCCCGCCGTCCACGACGACCTCGTCAAGCGCGACTTCTCCGCCCGGGCGGCCAACGAGCTCTGGCTGACCGACATCACCGAACACAAGACCGCCGAAGGCAAGCTCTACCTCTGTGCGATCAAGGACGTCCACTCCAACCGAATCGTCGGCTACTCGATCGACTCCAGGATGAAGTCCCGGATCGCGGTGAACGCGCTCGACAGTGCCGTTGCCCGCCGCGGCGACGTCGCGGGCTGCATCGTCCACTCCGACCGCGGATCGCAATTCCGCTCGAGGAAATTCCTGCGGGCCCTGACCCGTCACGACCTGCTCGGGTCGATGGGCCGGGTGGCCGCGGCTGGGGACAATGCCGCCATGGAATCGTTCTTCAGCCTGCTGCAGAAGAACGTCCTCGACCGGCAATCCTGGGCCACCCGTGAGGAACTGCGAATCGCGATCGTGTCCTGGATCGAACGCACCTACCACCGCCGACGACGCCAGTCCCGACTCGGCCGCTTGACCCCTGTTGAATTCGAGACAATCATGACCACACCAGCCGACCTGGCTGCGTGACTAGAAACTGTCACCTATCCGTGCAGCAGACCCCTTTGCCCCCGCCAGAAGGCTCAGTACTCACGCTAGACCCCAAAATCACGCGAATCACTTCGACGCATGCGGCTGGCGTGCGCTCTGCATGCCACTGCGAAGCAGACGATGCTGCCTCAACTTTCCGGTAGTCGCAGGGACATTTCTCCGGTGGCTGCGGTACTGGAGGCACGGAGCGAAGCCCCTTCAGCGGAAAGCGAGTTATACCGTAGTGCCGGGGAGCTCGGCGCGCACGATTTCTGCGCCCGCGTTCAGGGCACTCAGCTTCGCGAGTGCGACGTCGCGCGGGAAGGGGGCCATGCCGCAGTTGGTGCTGGGGATGAGCTTGTCCGCATCCACAAACTGGAGCGCTGCCCGAAGCGTCGCGGCCACTTCTTCCGGCGTCTCGATCGTTTCGTTCGCGACATCGATGGCCCCCACCATGACCTTCTTGCCACGGATGAGTTCGATGAGATCAAGCGGGACGTGGGAGTTGTGACACTCTAGCGAAACGATATCGATGCTGGACTGCTGCAGCAGCGGGAAGAACTCCTCGTACTGCCGCCACTCGGACCCTAGCGTCGCCTTCCAGTCGGTGTTCGCCTTGATGCCATAGCCGTAGCAGATATGCACAGCAGTCTCGGCGCGGAGTCCTTCGGCGGCCCGTTCCAGTGCCGCAATGCCCCAATCGCGCACGTCGTCGAAGAACACGTTGAACGCTGGCTCGTCGAATTGAATGATGTCAACGCCCGCCGCCTCGAGTTCTTTCGCCTCCTCGTTGAGGATCGTCGCGAATTCCCACGCGAGCTTCTCTCGGCTCTTGTAGTGCCGATCCGCAAGCGTGTCGATCATGGTCATCGGCCCGGGCAGCGCCCACTTGATCGGCTGATCAGTCTGCTGGCGCAGGAAGCGCGCATCCTCGACGAAGACGGAGGCGTCTCGGCTCACCGCACCCACCACGGTCGGTACGCTCGCGTCATAGCGGTTCCGGATGCGCACGGTCTCGCGGCGCTCGAAGTCGACCCCGCTGAGATGTTCGATGAATGTCGTGACGAAGTGCTGTCGGGTCTGCTCACCATCGCTGATGATGTCGATGCCGCGGCGGGCCTGCTCATGGGCGGCGATCCGCAACGCATCCTGCTTGCCCTCGGCCAGCGCATCCCCCTGGAGATTCCAAGGCGACCAGAGCGTTTCCGGCTGTGCGAGCCACGACGGCTTTGGCAAGCTGCCGACGGTTGCGGTGGGGAGAAGCTTTGGCATATTCGAGTGAACTCCGGCGGTCATTACACGAGGACAGGGACGTTGGCGGCAAACTGTTCGAGCGCCGCTCCGTGCGGCTTCATGAGGTGTTCCTCGGTGAACTTGCCCTGCTTGGTCGCCAGCTCGCTCCGCTCGACGCGATCGTAATCAATGAGCGTCTTGGAGAAGTCCTGCGAATCCAGCGACGGGCGGTAAATTCCCGCGGCGGCCGAATTCGCGTTGTAAATCTCTGGGCGATAGATCTTTTGGAAAGTCTCCATCGTGCTGATCGTGCCGATGAGCTGCAGGTTGGAGTAGTCGTTGAGCAGGTCGCCGCGGAAATAGAACGCGAGCGGGGCGACGGTGCCTCGCGGCATGAAATACCGCACCTGCAGGCCCATCTTCCCGAAGTAGTCGTCGGTCAGGGAATAGTCGTTCTGCTGATACTCGACGCCGAGAATCGGGTGGTGATTCTCGGTGCGGCGATATGTCCTGCTCGTCGAAACGCTGATGCAGATGACGGGCGAGCCGAGGAAGCGCTCTTGGTAAACCGCGGAGTCAAGGAAGTGTTGGAAGAGCTTGCCGTGCACATCGCCGAAGTCATCGGGAACGGTGAATTCCGTTGCACCCTTGTTGGCAGCCGGGAGCCGCACGCTGAAGTCGTAGTCGCGAATGTAGGAAGAGAAGTTATTGCCAACAATCCCCGGGTGCCGAACGCCAGACAGCCGGTCGAGGATTTGGACATCGAGGATCTCCAGAAATGGAAACTGCTGGTCCTGATCGGCTGCCGTGAACTGCAAGTCCGCTGACACGATCTCCAACTCAACCTCGTAGCGATCCTGGTTCCCGTTGTCCCACTCCGCAAGATCATTGAACCGACGGTTGATCATCGTCAATGTGTTGCGGAGATTCTGATGCCGGTGCTCGCCTCGCGCCAAATTCGCGAAGTTCGTGGTGATCCTCGAGTTCTCCGACGGAGCGTAGTCCTCGTCGAATCGGGTGGTGGAAATCTTGAACGTGAACTCGTTCGTCATGTCCGTCCAATCTGGGCGCGTGATCGGCCGGGCTCGGCCTTGCGGAAGTCGATGCATCCATACTGCAGGCACAAAGGTGCCATCAAGTAACTTGCGGCACCTATGGACTCCTATAGCCTTTAGCTATGACCACGAGTTCGAAGGGCATCACGCTGCAGCAGCTGCACTACTTCATCGAGGTCGCGGCCGAGGGATCGATCACCGCTGCCGCTGACTTGCTCTATGTCGCGCAGCCAACGTTGTCAGCCGCGATGAAGGATCTTGAGTCGCGAGCGGGGCGCCCATTGCTCCTCCGGTCGACGCGCGGCGTGACGCTCACCGAGGATGGCGCGGAGTTCCTCGGATACGCCCGGCAGGTTGTCGAGCAGATGTCACTCCTCGAGCAGCGGTACCTCGGGCGACCGCCGTCGCGGCGGTTGCTCGGAGTGTCGGCGCAGCACTACTCGTTCGTGGTTGACGCGTTCGTGCAGATGGTGAAGTCCACCAGCGCTGCCGAGTACGAGTTTTCGCTACGTGAGACACGCACGTGGGACATCATCGAAGACGTCCGGACGCTCCGAAGCGAACTCGGGATTCTCTATCGGAATGACTTCAACCGGAAAGTCATTGAAAAACTGCTGCGGGATTCCGGGCTCGCGTTCCATCCGCTCTTTCTTGCCACGCCGCACATCTTCATTGCGCGGAAGAATCCCCTCGCATCCCGCGATCGCGTTACCCTCGACGACATTGCTGATCTGCCACGGCTCACCTTCGACCAGGGCGCGAACAACTCGTTCTACTTCGCCGAGGAGATCCTCTCGACGCTATCGAGCAAACAAGATATTCGGGTCTCTGATCGCGCAACGATCTTCAACCTCATGATCGGGCTCGACGGGTACACGATCTCGACCGGCCTCATCAGCGACGACCTCGACCCGGAAATCGTCGCCATTCCCCTCGCCGTTGACGAACGAATCGAGATCGGCTGGATCAGCCATTCCTCGATCCCACTCACCGAGCAGGCACAGCGGTACCTCGCAGAACTACGAAACGTCGTCACCCGCTTCGGCGTCGAGCTGCTCGGCTAAGCGCACACCCTCCCCACGCATCCCCGACCACAGCCCGAAGAACAGTTGAGTGGTCAGTTTTTGTAGTTCTGACGGCGTCAGAACTACAAAAACTGACC